>DATLOS010000676.1:0-2182 GCA_035536155.1 Elusimicrobiota bacterium | reverse complement strand
CATCACGCAGACCAGCAGCTCCAGCGTGTTGACGAAGACGACCAGCGCGACGACCGGGACCCCGACGGCGAGCCCGACCTTCTGGCTCACGGCCCCGAAGACGAAGATCAGCGACATGAAGCCCAGGGCCACGATGTGGCCGGCGATCATGTTCGCGAACAAGCGGATGGTTAGCGCGAAGCACTTGACCAGGAGGCCCATCACCTCGATGACGAAGATCAGCGGGATGATGGCGATGCCGATGTACCAAGGCAGCTCGTAGAGGCTCCCCGGGACGATGTGCAGGATGTAGGAGACGCCCTGCTCCTTGATGCCGGCGAAGAAGATCATGCCCAGCGTGCACAGCGCGAGGCCGGCGGTCACGGCCACGTTGCCGGTCGCCGTCGCTAGGCCCGGGATGACGCCGCCCAGGTTGCAGAAGAGGACGAAGAAGAAGAGCGAGAGGAAATAGTGCAGGTAGTGGTGGCCGTGCTCGCCCAGGATCGGCGTCACCACGTTGTCGCGCAGGTACAGGATCACCGCCTCGAGGGCGGTGCGCAGGAGCAGGCCGAAGCGGTTGTTCATCTGCGCCATCTGCGCGATGAGGATGATGAACAGGCCCACGCCCCACATCATGAGCAGGTGCTTGGTCAGGGAGAAATGGATCCCGCCGACGGTGAAGAGCGGAGCGATCTTATGATCGAGAAGGTGATGTCCGAGGACTTCTTCGAAGTTCATACGTTTTTATACTCCAGCAGCAAAAATCCCAACACGCCCAACGCGTACGACGCCAGCGCCGCGCCCCGCTCCTCCGACGCGGCCCACCAAGGGCCCGCCATCAGGACCGCCAGCACCGCCGCGCGCAGCGCCATCCCGAACCCGAAGCTCCAGAGAAAGGCCCGCTCCGAGCGGCGCCGCGCCAGGATCAGCGCGCAGGCCCCGACGGTCGACGCCGCCCAGGCCGCGCCCATCCCCTCGAGGATCGGCGCCCGCAGGGTCTCGCCCGCGAGCCTCCAATCCGCCGCGGCCGCGGCGGCCAAAAGGGCCGCGCCCTCAGCCGCGCTTTTCGCCGCTTTTCGAAGGGGGCGTCGTTTCTCGGATGAGCCGATAGAGCCCAATGGAAATACCCGCCAGCACGCTGACTAGGAGGAGCCACGGCTCGGTGCCGAGCCAGGCGTCCAGCTTCCTCCCCGCGAGCAGGGAAAACGCCACCCACGCAAGGAGCTCGGAGACGGCCGAAACCGCCACGGTCCAGGCCCGGCTCGCCTGCCTTTGCTTCTCAGGCGGCTCCGGGTTGGGGTTCATGCAAAGAGCGATCCGACGGAAAATTTTATAAAACTCGCCGAAGAGTGTCAATTTTTGCCGGGTTTTGTTATCCTAGGCCCGAATGGCCCAAGCCAAGACCCGGCTCGTCGTCGCCGACGACCAGACCGAGCTCCTCAGCCTCATGAAGATGGCCCTGGAGATGGACGGCTACGACGTCACCACGGCCTCGGACGGCGAGGAGGCCCTGCAGGTCATCCGCGACAACCCGCCGGACATCGCCGTCATCGACCTCTGGATGCCGAAGAAGGACGGCTTCGAGGTTTGCGCCGAGCTCAAGTCCGACCCGGCCCTCTCGCACATGCCCATCATCATCCTCTCCGGCGCGGGCTCGAAGGACGACAAGATCCAGGGCATGGAGCTGGGCATCGACGACTTCGTCACCAAGCCCGTGGAACTGGCGGAGCTTCTCGCGCGCATCCGCATGATCCTGCGCCGCTCGCAGCAGGACCTCGACGCCAACCCGCTCACCCGCCTGCCCGGCAACGTCTCGATCCAGCGCCGCATAACGGACGGCATCGCCGCGCAGAAGCCGCTGGCCGTCCTCTACCTCGACCTCAACGGCTTCAAGGCCTACAACGACGCCTACGGCTTCGAGGCCGGCGACCAGGTGATCAAGGCCACCGCGCAGCTCCTCATCCGCGCGGTCCGGGCGTCGGGCCCGGGCAAGGATTTCGTCGGCCACATCGGCGGCGACGACTTCATCATCGTCTCGGACCCGGACCGCATGGAGCCTCTGTCGGCCGCGATCATCCAGGAGTTCGACGCGCTGGCGCCCACGTTCTACAAGGAAGAGGACCGCAAGCGCGGCAAGATCCTCGCCCAGGACCGCCAGGGCAAGCTGGTCGAGTTCCCCCTTCTCTCCATCGCCATCGGGGTG
>DATLOS010000675.1:0-4521 GCA_035536155.1 Elusimicrobiota bacterium | reverse complement strand
CGATCGCGCTGCCGCGGTCGGAGCCGCGCCAGATGTTGCCGGCTCCGACCACGACCGCGAGCTCGACGCCCTTCTGGTACGCCGCCTTGATCTCCGAGCAGATGTGGCGCAGCGCCTCGGAGTCGATGCCGTGCGAGGCGTCCTTTCCCAGGAGCGCCTCGCCGGAGAGCTTCAGCAGGACCCGCTTGTATTTGGCGGCGGCCATCCGCTCACTCGCCGCCGAGCTGGTAGCGGGCGAAGCGCTTGACCTCCACCTTGGCGCCGGCGGCCTTGGAGGCTTGCTCCACGAGCTGGCTGATCGGCGTCTTGTTGTCGCGCATGCTCATCTGCTCGGTGAGGCAGAACGCGCCGTAGAAGAGCTTGTTGAGCTTGCCCTCGACGATCTTGGCCGCGGCGGCCTCGGGCTTGCCCTCCTTGAGGACCAAGGTGGTGTAGATCTCCTTCTCCTTGGAGACCTCGGCGGGGGGGACGTCCGCGCGGGAGACCCAGCGCGGGCTCATGGCCACGACCTGGAGCGCCAGCTCCTTGCCCAAGCCGGCGACCGCCTCATGCTTGGCCGCGGCGTCGGAGCCGCAGGCCAGCTCCACCAGGGCGCCCTTCTTGCCGCCGGCGGTGTGGACGTAGGCCGCGATCGCGCCCGGGCCGGAGAGCTCGTAGCGGTCGATGCGCTTGACCGCCATGTTCTCGCCCAGCTTGGCGATGGCCGAGGTGACGAGGGGCGCCGCGTCCTCGGGAGACTTGACGCCTCCCTGGGCCACCGCCTTGGCGATGCCGGCCGCCAGGGCCTGGAACTCCTCGGTCTTGGCGACGAAGTCGGTCTCGCAGTTGAGCTCGACGATGCCCGCCGTCTTGCCGTCGGGCGAGACGAAGGCCGCGACCAAGCCTTCCTTGGTGGTGCGCGCGGACTTCTTGGCCGCGTCGGCCAAGCCCTTCTTGCGCAGGAGCTCGAGGGCCTTCTCGTAGTCGTTGCCGGCCTCGACCAGCGCGCTCTTGCACGCGGTCATGCCCGCCCCGGTCTTTTCCCGGAGCTTGAGGATCATCTCGTTGAGGGATGCGGTCATGGTCACTATGGTCTCCTGGGCGGCGGGGGTCAGACTCTGCTCGGCTCGGAGGGCACGGTGATCTCGCTGCCCTCGCGCGTGTCCGCCTCGGCCGCCTCCTGGGCGACCAGCGCGGCGGAGGCTTCCTCGGGGTTGGCGCCCGCGGCGGCCGCGGTCATCTGGGCCTCGGCGCCCGCGACGGTGCCGGCGGCCTTCGCGGCCTCGTAGGCCTGCTTGCCCTCGTGGACCGACTCCGCGATCACGTTGACGAAGAGCTTGATCGCGCGGGCCGCGTCGTCGTTGCCCGGGATCGGGTGGTCGATGAGGTCGGGGTCGCAGTTGGTGTCGCAGACGGCGACGATCGGGATCTTGAGCCGCCGCGCCTCGGCCACCGCCATGTACTCCTCGGCCGGGTCGACGACGAAGAGGGCGTCGGGAAGCTTGGTGAGCTTGCGGATGCCGGTGAGCACGCGCCGGGAGCGCAGGAGCTCCTTGTTCAAGCGGGAGACTTCCTTCTTGGGGAGGATCTTGAAGATGCCGTCCTTCTCCCACGACTCGAGCTCCTCGAGCCGCTCGATCGACTTGCGGATGGTCTCGAAGTTGGTGAGCATGCCGCCCAGCCACTTCTCGGCGACGTAGGGCACGCCGACGCGCTCGGACTCGGTGCGGATGATCTCTTGGGCCTGCTTCTTGGTGCCGACGAAAAGGAATACCTTGCCCTGGGCGGTCTGCTCACGGATCCAGGCGTAGGCCTTCTTGAGCTCCTTGACGGTCTTCTGCAGGTCGATAATGTGGATGTTGTTGCGCTCGCCGAAGATGAAACGCCCCATCTTGGGGTTCCAACGGCGGGTCTGGTGCCCGAAGTGCACGCCCGCTTCCAGCATGGCCTTCATCGATATGTTCACGGTGTTTTCTCCTGTGGTGCCGCTGTTATGTTTGACGGTCAAACCGCGGGATACGCCTCGCGCCCCGTGCGGGGACGGTCCCGATAGTCTCGCGGTCCTATCCGGATTTCAGGATTATAGCAAAAAGAGGCGGGGGCTATTGAACTACTGGGGAGGAGGGGGGCGCGGCCGCAGGACTCTCCCGCAGCGAGACGGCGATGCGATCGAAAAAGGCCTGGGCCTTGGCGTCGTAGCGGAGCCCGCGGGTGTAGAATCCCACGGAATAGTAGGCCGACTGCTTCCGGCTGCGCGCGAGGATGCGCACCCCGATGATCGGCCGGCGGTGGGCGTCCTGGAAGGAGCAGACCACGAGAAAACCCTGGACGAACGCGTTCTCCACGGGCGAGCGGCGGAGCAGGCGCATCTCGGAAGGCGGCGGCATGCAGCTGTGCGAGTCCTCCTCGATGGCCTCGGCGGTGACCGGGCCCGGCGAGCGGTTGACGCCGCCCCATACACAGCGCCGAAACCGCGGGTCCCGGTTCTCCTCTCCCGCGTTTTCCTCCTCGCCGCGCGAGGAGTTGCTCTCCAGGAGGTCGACGAAATCGGCGGGCATGTCGATCGAGAATCGGCGCATGGCCAGCGTCTTCAGCGTGAAGGAGACCCGGCCGCGCAGCGGCGGCTCCCCGGGGGCCGCCGCCGCGCGCGCCGCCAAGAGAGCGAGCGCCGCCGCCCGCGCCGGCCCGAGCAGGAGCTTCATCAAAAGGCGCCGCACGCGCACAGGGTAGCAGCGGCGCGCGCCCCGCCGCAAGCCCCAGATTGACTCGCCGCGGAATAATCGCTTAAATGCGTCCCGCTTCCTCTATATGAAGACCGTCACCGCCCTTTCCGCGCTGGCGCTCGCCGCCGTCCTGGGCGCGGGCTGCGCCGCGACGGCCCCGAAGGCCCCCGTCAAGAAAGCCGAGACGCCCCCGCCGCCGCCCGCCCCGGCGCTTGCCTTGAAGGTCGTCAGCCTCAGCGGACCGGTCCAGGCGCGCTCCACGGACGGCTCGGTGATCGGCCTCATCCCCGGCTCGGACATGGCCGACCTGCTTTCCTCCGAGATCTCGGTGCTCTCCGGGCGGGCGTCCTTCCGGCTGCGCGAGATCACGATCGTCGTCCAGGGGCCCGCGACCTTCGTCTACTCGGCCCCCACGGCCTCCGCGCCGGCCAAGCTCGCCGCGACCGCGCCGGGCACGCACCTGCGCCTCCTGCTCGGGCAGGCGCGCCTGTCCTTCGACGCGGGCTCCGCCGTGACCCTCGCCGGCACGGAGCGAGCCACGAGCAAGATCATGGTCGCCGCGGGCAAGGCCGTCGTCCTCTTCCCGAACGCCTCGGCGCGGACCCTGAAGCCCGGCGACGGCCTGGCCGGGCCGGCCGCCGAGGGCGCCGCGCCGAAGCCCAAAACGGAGCCGAAGCGCTAGTGCCCAAGAAGGCGCTGATCACCGGCATCACCGGGCAGGACGGCTCCTACCTGGCCGAGCTCCTCCTCGACAAGGGCTACGAGGTGCACGGCATCATCCGCCGCTCGAGCTCCTTCAACACCGGCCGCATCGACCATATCTTCCAGGATCCGCACCACAAGGGCGCGCGCCTCTTCCTGCACTACGGCGACGTCTGCGACGCCACCGGGATCAATCGCCTCCTGCGCAAGGTGCGGCCCGCGGAGATCTACCACCTGGCCGCGCAGAGCCACGTGCGCGTCAGCTTCGACACCCCCGAGTACACCGCCGACATCACCGGCCTGGGCACCATACGCCTGCTCGACGCGATCGTGGACACCGGGATCCGGACCAAGTTCTACCAGGCCTCGAGCTCGGAGATGTTCGGCAAGGCCGCCGAGCGCCCCCAGCGGGAGACCACTCCCTTCTATCCCCGCAGCCCCTACGCCGTCTCCAAGGTCTTCGCCTACTGGACCACGGTCAACTACCGCGAGGCCTACGGGATCTTCGCGTGCAACGGCATCCTCTTCAACCACGAGTCGCCGCGCCGCGGCGAGACCTTCGTGACTCGCAAGATCACCCGCGCGCTCGCGCGCATCGTCGCCGGCCGCCAGAAGCACCTCTATCTCGGCAACCTCGAGGCCAAGCGCGACTGGGGCTTCGCCGGCGACTACGTCCGCGCGATGTGGCTCATGCTGCAGGCGAAAAAGCCCGCCGACTACGTCGTCGCCACGGGCGAGACCCACTCGGTGCGGGAGTTCCTGGACGAGGCCTTCGGCGCGGTGGGGCTGCGCTGGAAGCCCTACGTCCGCTTCGATCCCCGTTATCTGCGGCCCACCGAGGTGGATTTCCTCCTGGGCGACGCCTCGAAGGCCCGCCGCGCCCTGGGCTGGAAGCCGACGGTGGGCTTTCGCGAGCTGGTCCGCATGATGGTGCGCGAGGACCTCAAGCTCGAGGGCCTCGACCCCGCCGCGCACCTGCGCCGCTAACCTGGGCCGAGCGTCCCGTTTCGAGCCGGGCCCGCTGGCGCGCCTCCCGTAGCCCGCTTTCCCATGTCGTTGACGCCGGGGGGGCGCATACTGCCCGCCATGGCGGAGCGACCCGGCCCGCGCGCGTTCT
>DATLOS010000674.1:0-2336 GCA_035536155.1 Elusimicrobiota bacterium | reverse complement strand
CCATGAGAAATGGGACCTCCGGCGCAGGACGGGTCAGATTTTCTTGAGCCGCCTGTAACGTTTGGGCGGTATTTTGTACATAGGTGCCATGGCTCATCCAGGAGGCTTCATGAAAGGACTCGTCTTGTTCGCGGCGTTCGCGGCTTTTGCGCTCCCCGCGCGCGCGGCCAACTACACCATAGATCCCGACCACAGCTCGGTGAGCTTCCGCATCCGCCACTTGGTCGGCCACGTCACGGGCCAGTTCGACAAGTTCCAAGGGACCTTCTCCTATGAGAAGGGGAACCCCAAGGTCTGGAAGGCCTCGGCGACTATCGACGCCGCCAGCATCGACACCAAGGTCTCCCAGCGCGACAACCACCTGCGCTCCGAGGACTTCTTCAACGTGAAGGAATACCCGGCGCTGACCTTCGTCTCCACCAAGGTCGCCGAGGCCAAGGGCGAGCACGCCAAGCTCATCGGCAAGCTCACCATCCTCGAAACGACGAAGAACGTGGTCCTGGATTTGGAGATCGGGGGCGTGGAGAAAGGCACGGACGGGCGCGAGCACGCGGCCTTCACCGCGAAGACGCGCATCAACCGCAAGGATTTCGGGCTCACCTGGAACGACACGGTCGAGTCGGGCGGCGTCCTCGTCGGCGACGACGTGGACATCACGATCGAGATCGAGGGTGTGCGCGAGAAATAACCTCGGAGGAAAACCGACAATGGAGAAGCGGAACCTGCTGCTCAACGCGGCGGTCGCGGGCCTCATGGGCGCGGCCGTGGTCGCGGCGCCGGCGATGGCGGCCAAGGACGGGAAGATGAAGAAGGGCGACGCCGAGAAGAACGTGAAGTGCTACGGCGTCAACAAGTGCTCGGGTCTGGGCAAGTGCGGACAGGCCGGGCACGAGTGCGCGGGCAAGAACACCTGCAAGGGCGCGGGCTGGCTGATGATGCCCAAGGACTCCTGCCTCGCCATCGAGGGCGGCTCGCTCACCCCCAAGGCGGAGGAGAAGAAGTAGGCATGCCGCCGGCGAGCGCGCGCGGCGTCGGGCTGGGGCTTCGCCCCGTCCACTACGAGCACGCGCTCTCCCGCCGTCCCGCGATCCCCTGGTTCGAGGTCATCTCCGAGAACTACATGGGGTCGCGGGGCGGCTCCGGCGGCGGGCGGCCGCTGGAGAAGCTCCTCGCCGTGCGGCGGGACTATCCCGTCTCGCTCCACGGCGTCTCCATGAACCTGGGCTCCGCCGATCCTCTGAACCGGGGCTACCTGGCCAAGCTCAAGGACCTGGTCGCGCGCGTCGAGCCCGCGGCGGTCTCGGACCATCTCTGCTGGACCGGGGTGGGCGGGCGCAACGTGCACGACCTTCTGCCCCTGCCCTACGACGAGGCGGCCGTCGAGCACCTCGCCGGCCGGATTCGGGAGGTCCAGGACTTTCTCGGGCGCCGGCTCCGCGTCGAGAACGTCTCCAGCTACGTCGCCTACCGGCACTCGGCCATGCCCGAGTGGGAGTTCCTGTCGGAGGTCGCGCGCCGGGCGGACTGCGCCATCCTCCTCGACGTGAACAACATCTTCGTGAGCGCGACGAACCACGGCTTCGACCCGCGCGCGTACCTGGACGGCGTCCCGGCGGAGCGCGTCGAGGAGATCCATCTCGCCGGCTACTCGAAGGGCGACGGCCTCTTGATCGACACCCACGACCACCCCGTCAGCGCGCCGGTATGGGACCTCTACGCCGAGGCCCTGCGCCGCTTCGGCCCGGTGCCGACCTTGATCGAGTGGGACGAGCGCATCCCGTCCTTCGCGCGCCTGGAGCGCGAGGCGGCGCGGGCGCGGGAGGTGGGGGAGAATGCCCTCGCCGCGGCCTAGCCTCGCTGAGCTGCAGAAAGGCCTCTACGAGGTCTTCACCGACCCGCGGGGCGCTCGGGCGGCCGCCGCGGCGCGGCCGGCCGCGCTTTCCTGGATCGCCCCGCAGCCGCCCGCGGATGCCCCGACGCGCCTGAGCGTCTACGGTGACGGCTACTTCCTGCGCCTGTTCGAGGTCCTCTCGGACGAGTACAAGGCGGTGCGCCGGGCGCTGGGCGAGATGGGCTTTCGGATCCTCGCGGCGGAGTACCTCGCGGCCAACCCGTCCGCTTCGCCGACGCTGGGCGATCTCGGGGAAGCCTTCCCGGCCTTCGCGGCGCGCCACTCTCTCTCGCGGGACTTCCCCTTCCTCGGCGACCTGGCCCGCCTGGAGCGCGCGGCCCTGACCCGGCTCCTGACCGAGCGTCTGCCGGCCCTCGACCCCGCCGCGGTCGGCCGGGTCCCGGCCGACGCCTGGGGCCGGGCCAAGCTGACGCTCGACCCGACC
>DATLOS010000673.1:0-25270 GCA_035536155.1 Elusimicrobiota bacterium | reverse complement strand
ATGCCCGGCTGTTCTGGCCGAACGCCACGGAGAAGCCGCCGATGCTCGAGGGGTCCCACTGGGTCGAGTCCACCGCGCCCGCGCGGATCGACGCGGAGGAGGGGACCCATAGGAAGCGCGTGCCCGCGCCGGAGAAGGCGGCTCCGCCCGTCGTGCCGGTGGAGTAGATCGCGCCGTTGACGGTCAGGCTCGAGTTGTCGATCGAGAGGCTCCCGGACATCGTGTCGCCGGTCCTGGAGACGAAGTTCCCGCCGGCCGCGATGCCGGTGAGGTGGGAGCCGTCGCCGAAAAAGGCGGACGCGGTGACCGAGGACTGGCTGACGACGTTGCCGGCGGCCGTGATCGTAAAGGACGACGTGCCGATCTGAAACGGGATCGCCGCGTCCCCGTTGATCAGCACCGTCGCCGAGCTAAAGATGGCGGCGTAGTTGGTGGCGGCGCCGGACGCGGTGGAGTAGACGCCTATCGCGGTGTTGCCTCCTCCTCCTCCTCCGATCGGCGTCGAGTAGACGCCGTAAACCGTGTTGCTGCCGCCGCTGCCGCCGCTGGCGTACGCCTTCACCGCGACAATGGAGCTGCCTCCGCCTCCGCTGCCGACCGCGGTCGCTTCGAGCGCGGGGACGCCGAAGGCGGTCGAGGACGATCGGATCGCCCCGAGGACGTCGAGGCTCCTGGCCGGGCTCGTGGTCGCGACGCCGACGTTGTTGTTCCCATCGACGTAGAGGCCCGCGGTCCCCGGTGTCGCGGACGTGGAGACGAAGAGGGGGGAGGTCGCGCCGTTGCTGCGCACCGTGAGCGAAGAGCCGTTGATGGTGAGCTGTCCGCTCATCGTGTCGCCGGTCTTGGAGACGAAGCTGCCGCCGCCGGCGATGCCGGTGAGGTGGGAGCCGTCGCCGAAGAACGCGGAAGCGGTCACGGAGGAGGCGCTCGATAGATAGCCGTTGGGGCCGGAGAGAGTGATGCTGGAGCCGCTCGCGACGAACAGCCCGCCGAGCGCGGTGAAGGTGCTTTTCGCCGCGCCCGAGCCGAACTGGGCCGCGCCGTTGACGTCGAAGAGGACCGCCGGCGACGAGGTCCCGATGCCGATGTTCCCCGTCTCCGTGATCCTCATCCGCTCGTTGCTCAGGGCGTTTCCGATGTCGGTCGCGTTGGTGTGAAAGGCGATAGGGAAGTTGGCCAGGCTTCCCAGGAGGACGGTGCCGTTGTTGTCCATGCCCAGGGTGGCGGTCGAATTCTGGCCTCCAAAGAGTATGCTGCCCCCGGCGCCGCCGCCCAGGCGCTCGAGCCGGAGCATCGGCGTCAGGGCGATTACGGAGGCTTGCACGTGCAGCTTCGCGGTCGGGCTGGTGGTTCCTATGCCGACGTTGTTGCCGCCGTCGACATAGAGGCCCGCGCTGCCGAGCGTCGCGGAGGTGGACACGAAGAGGGGCGAGACGCCGCCGCTGCTGCGCACGGTGAGCGAGGAGCCCGCGATCGTGAGCTGTCCGATCATCGCGTCTCCGGTCTTGGAGACGAAGTTCCCGCCGCCCGTGGAGAGGTCCGCGTAGGCGCCGCCGTTCTGCGAGACCTGGAATTTGTTGAGCGTCGAGTCGTAGTAGATGGCGCCTTGCCCGGCCGCCGAGACCGGCGGCGCGGCCGAGCCGGCCCAGGTCGCCGAGCTGCGCAGGAGGACGCCGCCGTTAACCTCGAGGGCCGCGGCGGGAGTCGCGATGCCGGTCCGGATCCCGACGGCCTGGTTTTGGGCGTCGACGACCATGGTCTGCTGGGTGCCGTTGAAGCCCGTGAAGATCAGCTTATTTCCCGAGGCCGAGCGGGCGGCGTTGTAGAGCTCGAAGTAGAAGTTCTGGTCTCCGGAGTTGTTGAAGGGAACCATCCTGAGCGCGGCGCTGCTGCCGGGAGAGGAGGATCCCGGGCCGAAGAAGAAGTGGTTGCCGTTGACGTCCAGCTCTCCGTCGGGCCGCGTGGTTCCGATGCCGACGGTTCCGGCCGTGGTGACGTAGAGGGCGTAGCCGCCGGCGCCCGTTCCGGAGGAGACGGCCAGGGCGTAGGGGTGCGCGGGGTTGCCGTCGACGATGGTGACCGAGGAGCCGCTCAGGCTGAGACCGCCGGTCATCGTGTCGCCGGTCTTCGAGACGAAGCTCCCGGCGCTGGAGGCGGTGGTCTGCAGGGTGCCGTCCGGGAAGCGGATGCCGTCGACGCCGGCCGCGCCGCCGATGTGGAGGCGGGCGGTGGGCGCGGAGACGCCGATCCCGACGCTTCCGGCCGAGACGACCAAGGTCGAGCCGCCCACCGAGAAGGCGTTGCCCTGCACGGTCAAGGTCGAGCCGGCCAGGATGAGCTGGCCGCTCATGACGTCGCCGCTCTTGGCGACCTTGCTGTTGTCGCTGATGTTGAGGAGCTGCGAGCCGTCGACCGCCGGCAGGCGGACCGAGGCGTCGAGCTGGACCAAAGTGTTCGCGACATTGAAGGCGTTGCCCTGCAGGGTGACCGACGAGCTCCGCAGCTGCAGGGGGTTGCCCGTGGTCCCGTCGCCGGTGAACTGGGCGGCGTTCGCCGCGACCGCGGAGAGGCCGACGCCGGCGGAGCCGGTGGAGATGGGCACGAAGGTCGAGCCGTCGAGGCTGACGCGCAGGGCGCCCTGCCCGGAGTTCGCGGTCGAGTCGAAGTAGATCCGGCCGCGGGAGGCCGCGGGCGCGGAGGGGAGGCTGGCCAAGGTGAAGTAGCCCGAGGCGGAGATGGTGCTCGCCGTGGGGGCGTCGCCCACCTGGAGGTCGCCGCCGGAGAGGTGGAGCTTGGCTGCGGGAAGGCTGGTCCCGATCCCGATGCCGCCGCCGTTGGCGATCCGGAGGCGCTCGTTGGAGCCTGTCACGAGGATCACGTCCCCGGTGCCGTTGAGGTCGGAGTCGCCGGTGATGCGGGCGTCGCCGATGTTGGAGACGGCGCCGACCGAGCCGATGCCGGCGGACGTCTGGATGCTCCCGTCGGGGAACATGATCCCGTCGACGCCGGCGGTGCCCCCGACGTGGAGGCGCGCCAGGGGCGTCGTGGTCCCGACGCCGAGGTTGCCGTTGGCGATGAAGAGCGAGGTCGAGACCGTGACCCCGGACAGCCCCGTGAGCGAGCTCACCGTGGAGGCGCGCAGGGTCCCCGAGCTGTAGAGGACCCCGGACACGGTGGCGGTGCCGATGGAGAGGGCGTCCTCGAGCGTCTTGGCGACGACCGCGTACGGGACGGCGTTGATGGGCTCGCGCGGGGAAAGGATCTGGGAGCCGACCTGGACCTCGAGGTACTTCTGCGCGGAGCCGGCCAAGGTCGCGGTGGAGAGGGCCAAGGTCGTGCCGAAGATGCCCTGCGTCACCGTGACCGACTGCGGGCCGAGGGTGAGGATCGGCGTGCCGCCGGAGGCGGCGGTGTAGATCCGGAAGGTCATGGAGTAGGTGCCGGTGGTCGGGGCCCCGTTGAGCTGGAGCCGGCCCTGGTAGTTGACGTTTCCCGGCACCGTGCCCGGGTCCACGCTCTGCGCTTGGGTCGTGATCTGGGCCGACGCGGCGGCGGCCGCCAGGAGGAGCGTCCAAGACGCGAGGAGGGCGCGGGGAAGCGTTCTCACCGGATCACCATCAGCTTGCCGCGGGCGCGGCCCGGGTTGCCGTCGATCACGTAGAGGTAGACTCCGCTCGCGACGGTCTGGCCCGCGGAGTTGACGACCGGGCTCCAGACCAGGTCCCCGGTGCTGGGGTCGTCCTTGGAGAGCGTGGTCACGAGCTCTCCGGAGAGCGTGTAGATGTGGATGGTGGCCTGCGTGGTCAGGCCGCGGAAGGTGATGCCGAGATGGCCGAGGGAGGGCTTGAAGGGGACGGGGAAGGCGTGCGCGGAGGAGAGATCGCTCGCCGCAAGGGAGGCGGGCAGGGAGACGCAGCCGCTGACGCAGGACTGGAGGCTGAAGCCGCCGCCGGTCATGTACGTGGACGCGCCCTGGCCGATCGAGCCCTGGATGGCGAGCGTGCCGTCCGTGATCATGTCGCCGCCGCCGCCGCTGAAGAAGGGGAAGGGCATGCTGAGGCTGCCGCCCGCGAGGATCTCGGCCGCGAGGCGGGCTCCCCCGCGCAGCGCGGCCGCGCAGAGCAGGGCGGCGGCCAGGACGAGGCCGCGGCGGCGCCAGCGGCGCTCAGCGGAAGCCGAAGACGCCATAGCTCTCGTTCTCCTCGCGGGTTCCGTAGCGGTCCGGCCGGACGGTCTCCTCGTCGCTGCCTTTGCGGGGCTGGCCGAACTTGATCAGGACGCCGATGCGGTGCGTGCTGCCCAGAGATCCCAGCGCCACGAAGGCGTAGTCGACCTCGATGTTCGGGAACCACTCCGGGTACTCGGCGTAGGAGAAGTAGCTGAACGCCCGGTGGATCAGCTTGAGGCCCACGCCGGCGGCGATGCCGCTGCCCGCGTCCAGGCTGCCCTGGTAGCCCGCGCGGATCGCCGCGAACTCCACGGGCTCGAACTCGACGCCGCCCGAGGCGTAGGGCGAGCGCTCGCGCGGGAAGCTCCCGTCGGCGCAGAGCATGAGCTTCGAGCCCTCCCACAGGGAGGGGAGCACGTACGAGGCGCCGAGCTTGAAGGTCCTGGGCAGGGGGAACGGGTCGTTGATGAAGCGGATCTCGGGGCCGAGGTGGCGCAGCGCCGCGCCGACGCGCAGGCGCTTGTTCGGCGTCCAAAGGGCGCCCGCGTCCCAGGAGGTCCCCTTGGCTCGGGAGTCGTCCAGGCGGGAGTTCAGGGAGTAGCCGGCGATCCCGAGGGAGAGCGGGCCGAGGCCGTAGGCGTAGGCGGCCCCGATCGCCGTGTCCTGGGCGGTGACGTCCGCGATGCGCTGGTCGTTGGCGTCGTAGCCGGCGAAAGGGGACACGCGCAGCATGTTCACGCTCAGGCCCACGGTCCCGAATCGCGCGGTGGGGAAGGCGTAGGCCAGGTACTCCTGGTAGATCCCCTCGAGGTACTGGTTGTGGGTGAGGGCCAGCTCCTGGCGCTGGAGGCCCGCGAGGCCCGCGGGGTTGTAGGTGATCGCGTTGACGTCGTCGGCCACGCCGGTGAAGGCCTGGCCCAGGGCCACCGGCCGCGGGGCTACGCCGATCTCGAGGAAGTTCGCGGCCGTGGAGCCGGGAGCGGCCGCTGCCTCCCGAGAGGAGACGGCGGCCGCGACGAGGGCGACGAAGATCGCGCGAGCGAGGTGCATTGCGGAGAAGCGAAGCTGTCTTCTCCGCCAAGTGTGAGGGTCCTATTAAGGAAAATCAATAGAAAAAATGTTACGGAAATCGCGGCTAAAACCAGACTTTAGGGCTTCGAAAGGACGTAAAAGTACGGGAAATTGTTGAGGTTGAGGTTGGCGACGTCCTGGGCGGCGTCCCGGTCCACGACCCAGGAGCGCGCGGCCCGGAAGCGCGTGGGGTTGAAAGTGTGGATCTGCGGCATGTCCTCCTCGGCCAGCCGGCTGATCTGGAGATACAGGGAGCGGCGCTTCGAGGCGTTCTGCTCCGTCTCGGCCTGCTCGATGAGGTGGTCGAGCTTGGCGTTGTAGTAGCGCTGCGCCTGCGGGTAGTAGCCGGAGCTGTGGAGGAGGCCGAAGGCCATCGACTGCGGGTCGGGGTAGTCCGCGTAGTAGCTGGAGATGAACAGGGGCAGCTCGTGGCGCTCCAGCGCGGCGTAGAAGTCCGCGCCGGGAAGGGTCTTGATGCGCAAGTTGAACTTGGGATTGATCTTCTCCAAGGCGGCGCGCAGCAGCTCGGCGATCACGCGCCGGCTCGCCACGGACGGGTTGTAAGCCAAGGTCAGCGTGAAGCCCTTCTCCCAGAGCTGGCCGCCGTAGGCGCGGCGGAAGCACTGGCCGGCCTTCTCCAGGCTGTAGTCCGGGATCGGCCCGCTCTGTCCCTCGAGGAAGGCGTCGGGGAAAGGGCCGGGGGCGCGCTTGCCCCGCATGCCCATCCCGCGGCGCAGGTAGCCGTCGTAGTCCAGGGCGTGGGCGAAGCCCTCGCGGACGTCCTTGTCCCGGAAGAAGTCGAGGGGGACGCCCGCGCCGTCGAGCTGCTGGCTGCCGGCGTACTCCGAGCCCTTCGCGGTCTCGAAGGTGAAGAAGAGCGACTCGCCCAGAGACGTGTGCGCGGGATAGTCGACGATGGAGACGTCGGGGATTTCGCGCGCCTCCGCGAAGTCCTGGTCTTCGAGGTAGCTGGAGTCGGCGTCGCCGTTCTCCAGCATCCACAGGCGCAGGGCCTTGTTGGGGACTACGCGCAGGAGCACGCGCGAGAGCGCCGCGGGCTTGCGCCAGTAGCCCTCGAAGCGGGCCAAGGCCGCCTCCTTGTCCGGCGACAGGGTTTCCACGCGGAAGGCGCCGGTGCCGTTGGCGTGGTCGTTGAGGTAGGAGCTCGCGGCCGGCCGGCCGTTGAGCGAGCGCCAGGTCCGCTCGCCGCCGTCCCACTCGCCGTGGGCGACGCACCAGGGCTTCGATACGATGATGGGCAGGGAGGCGATGATCTTGAGAAAGTGCGCGCTGGGCCGCTTCAGATGGACGATCACGGCGTCCTCGTCGACGCGCACCGCCTCGGCGGCCTGGCGGAAGTCGACGGCGAGAGCGCCTTTGTTGGAGCGCGTGGTGTAGATGCCCAGGATCGGCTTGAGGAGGAGGCTCGAGGGCCCGCCGGCCGGGTCCTGCAGCATGAAGCGCAGGATCGAGTAGCGCACGTCCTCGGGCGTCAGCTCCTGGCCCTCGTGGAAGTGGACGCCCTTGCGGATGGGGAAGCGGTACTCCAGCCCGTCCGCCGAGAGCAGGCCGTTCTTGCGGGTGGGGACGGCGGAGGCGAGGAAGGGGATGTAGGAGTCGACGTCATGCAGGCTCTTGATCGCGATCAGGGGCTCGTAGACGTTCCCGGTCAGGATGAAACTCACCGCGTCGAAGGACTGGGCCGGGTCCAAGGTGAACCAGGGCCGGGTGGTGAGGTGGACGAGGACGCCGGGGTTCCTTATGGACGAGGGCGCGGCCGCAGCGGGCCGAGCCAGGAGCAGGGCGACGGCTAGCCGCGCGGCGCGGGTCATCGGACCTCCAGGAGCTGGCCGGTGGGGCCGTAGGTGACGGAGCGGGTGGCGTAGGAGCCGTCGCGGTAGTCGCCGGCCACGGTCTCCACGGACATCGAGAAGTTGCCTTGGTAGTCGACCTGGAGGCCGCGCACGTAGTTGCGCCCGCCGTTGTCGTACTCCTGCGACCAGAGGCGCCCGCCCTCGGCGGAGTACTTCACGATCCGGGCGGGGTAGGCGCCGCCGGAGCGGCAGACCCCCGCCACGGCCACGCCGCCCTCTTGATCCACGGCCACGGTCGTGGCCGTGCAGTCGCTGCGGTCGTCGGAGGCCTCCCAGGCGAGGTAGCCGTTGTCCGCGTACTTGATGAGGAGGAAGTGCTTTTCCCTTTGGATCGTGCGCAGGCCGGCGACGAAGAGGTTCCCGTTCTGGTCCATCGTCGTGGAGTAGGCCTTCTCCACGTAGCCGTCGGAGTGCTGGTAGGTCCAGACCACGTAGCCGGTCGAGGTCATGCGGGTGATCCAGATCGAGTAGCTCCGCCCGTCGAACTGGTTGTAGGCGGTGCCGATGTTCCCGCGCCCGTCGTGGGCGGTCAGCACGTCGCCGTCCTCGCCGCGCTGAGTCTGCGCGGCGGCGCCGCAGGCGAGGAGGGCCAGGAGAGAGATTCGGGCCAGCATGATTTCGGATCATAGCAATTCTCGCGGAGGCGTCCCACGCGGGTTGAAATGAGCTAGAATCCGCGCCAGGCCCCACGGCTTCATGCCTGACACCGCGGGAGGGGCCGCGCATCCGGAGGTGGTATGCGCATGATCGTCCTGGCGGCGCTCGCGTCGCTGGCGTCGCTGCCGTCGTTCGCCCGTTCCGAGACGTTCACCGAGCCGGAGTCGGAGGCCGCTCGGAAGGACCCCGCCCGCTTCACGCTGGAATCCGCGAGCCTGCGCATCGAGCGCGAGGCGGCGGATTTTCCCGACCCGGCGGGTCCGGGCTCCCCGCCGGATCAGCCGCCGCCGACGGGCGACGTGGGCCTCGACCGCATCGTGAACATCGCCAGCAAGATCTGGCAGATCATCGAGGAGAACCGCCCGGTCGTCGACGTCCGCACCACCTACGCAGCGGCGGTGCCGGAGGGGATCACCCACTGGTCGCAGCTGTCGCAGTGGAGCGCTCCGGAGGGCACGTCTTATCGGCTGAGCGCGAAGAACCTCTACGGCGTCACGGTCGTCGACGTGCGCTACAAGGTCCTGCGCCAATGGGGCGGGCGCTGGAACGGGAAAGGGCGCTACCTTTCGGGGGTGACCATCGCGCCCCTGGCGATCGACGTCGCTTGGGGCTACCGCGTCAGCTTCGACGCGGCGGCGCCCAGCGTCTCGAACGTGGGGACCAGCGAGGATCCGGTCGCGAGCATGGTCGCCGAGCTCAAGTGGCGGGTCGCCACCGTGCTCAAGCACAGCGAGGGGACGGGGGTCTACTACCTGCAGGGCGACGGCGTGTTCCGCGAGCTGGGCGGGCCTTTCCGGAAGCCTATGGACGAGGCGGGCGCGCGGGCTCTGTCGCTCGCGTCCTCGCCGCCGCGGGCTCCGGTCGTTCTGCGCTGAGCCGCTCGAGGCTCCAGCGCGCCTGCTCCGCGAGGAGCGGGTCCGCGCCGGCCGCCAAGCGGCGCAGCGCCGGCACGAGCCGGCGCTCGCCGGAGTTTCCCATGGCGAGCGCGGCGTTGCGCGCGAGCGCGCGCCGCCCCGTGCGCTGGAGCGGCGTGCCCTCGTAGCGGGCGGCGAAGGCCTCCTCGCTGGACACGGCGAGGCGCTCCAGGTCCAAAGTCGGCGGCAGGCTCGGCCGCAGGACCGAGCCGCGGACGGCGAAGCGGTTGAAGGGGCAGACGTCCTGGCAGACGTCGCAGCCGAAGATCCAGTCGCCGTGGCCGGCGCGCAGCGGCCCGGGGACCGGGCCGTCCTTGCGCTCGACGGTGTGGTAGGCCACGCAGCGCCCGGCGTCCAGGACGCGCGGCGCGGGGAAGGCGTCCGTCGGGCAGGCGTCCAGGCAGCGCGCGCAGGAGCCGCAGTGGTCCGGCGCGGGCTCGTCGCTCTCGAGCTCGCGGTCGAGCGCCAGGCCGGCGAGGATGAAAAAGGAGCCGATGTCCTTGGAGACGACCATGGCGTTCTTGCCCACCCAGCCGACGCCGGCGTAGCGGGCGTAGAGGCGCTCGAGCACGGGATTGGTGTCGACGAAGAGCTTGCCCTCGCCCCCGGCCGTCGCGGAGTGGTAGACGGCGAGGATGCGCTTTAGGCGCGCCTTCAGCTCCCGGTGGTAGTCCGGCGCGCGGGCGTAGCGCGCCAGGCGCCCCCGGCCGCCGTCGGGGGCGGGCGGCGGCGTCCCGTCGTGGTAGCTGAAGGCGCAGATCATGACCGACTGGGCGGCGGGGAACCAGCGGCGCACGTCGGCGCGGTCCTCCGGCTTGCGCGCCATGTAGTCCATCTCGCCGTGCATCCCCGCGGCGAGCCAGTCGTGAAGCGCTTGGGCGCCGCCCGGGTCGGGGGGGAGCGCGGCGGGGGCGAAGCCGACCGCGTCCGCGCCCTGGGCGCGGGCCTCCTCGCGCAGGCGCCGCGTCAACTCCGCCGCGGAGATCAGACGGCGGGCTCGGCTTTGAGGATCTTGAAGGCGCGCAGGCCCGCGGGCAAGGTGACCTTCACCTCTTCGCCGACCTTGTGCCCGAGGATGCCCTGCGCCAGGGGGGAGAAGACGGAGATCTTCCCCGCCATCGGGTCGGACTCCTCCTGCCCCACGAGGATCCACTCGTACTTCTCGCCGTCCTCCTTGTCGAGGAGGACGACCTTCACGCCGATCTGGACCTCGCCCTTCTTGATGTTGAGCTCGTCGATGATCCGGGCGCTCTGGAGCTGCTCCTGGATCTTGCCGATGCGGCCCATGATCTCGCCGAGCTTCTCCTTGGCGGAGTGGTACTCGGCGTTCTCCTTGAGGTCTCCTTTCTCCCGGGCCTCGCCGATCTCGCCGGAGAGGACGACCTTGCGCTTCTTGAGCTCCGCCAGGTCTTTCTCCAGCTTCTGGTAGCCGGCGCGGGTGAGGTAGGTTTCGGGCATGGTGGTCTCCTGGCTTAAAAGCAGTGCCCCTTCGACGGGGCGTCGCCATTATAGCACAACCGCGTATCAGGGGAATCCCTGATAGCTAGGATATGCCGCGCTGGCCGCCGCGTCAATATGTCCGCGTCCTCGTGCCAATGGGCCCAGCGCGCGATGGGCCTTCTATAAGGAACGCTCTGCCCATAGGGCTCATAGTTGCTGCCCCGGAGAACTCTTATGATCGCGGTGTGCGACACCGACTGCGCGGCGGCCTCGCGATCCTGCTGGTCTTGGGCGACGCGGCGTCGGCCTGGCCGGCCGGCTTGGCGGCTCGGCGAGCCTCCTCCGGCCTCGGCGCCGGCGCGCCGATCGGCGCGATCGCACAGCCCTCCACCGACCTTTCGGCGGCCGCGCTGAGCCCGCTTTCCCTCGATGCTGGCCTCGCGGCGCCGTCTCTCGGCGCTCCGGCGCCCGCCGCGGACGGCGCGGCGACAAGCGCGGCTGTCGAGGGGGTCTTGCCCGCGCTCGGGCCGGAAGCCGCCGTCGCGCCGCGCCCCGGCATCGCCGCGGCGGAGGCCGCCCCGACCGCGCGCGCCGCCGCGCCCGTTTTGCCGCCCGAGTCGGCCGACGCGGCCCCGGAAAGAGCCGGGGCAGGCGCGCGCGCGCAGCTGGGAGAGGCCTCCCGGCGCGGCCTCTCCTCCCCGGCCGTCCTTTCGGCGATGTACGACGGCGCGGAGGCCCCGGCCCCCGGGGCGACGGCAGCTCCGACGCCCGCCGCGACCGGTCAAGACGAGCTCAAGGCGCTCCTGCGCATGCGCCGCAAGGTCCGCCGCGACGGCCTCAAGATCGTGCGCGAGCACTTCAGCGAGCCGCTGGCGGACCAGGCGGTGCACGAGGACGTGCGCCGCGTCTTGGCGCGCCTGCTCGCCGCCGTGGGCTATCCGGCGGCCGCGGCGTCTCTGTTCCTCGGCGCGTCGGTCGTGCCCAACGCCTTCACCACCATCACCCCGAGCGAGTCGCGCTACCTCGACCAAGCCACCTCCTTGGCCAAGAGCTTCCGCATCACCAACGTCTTCATGGCCCTGGGCGTGCTGCGCGGCGCGAAGACCGAGGCTCGGCTCGCCTTCATCCTCGCCCACGAGCTCAACCACAGCTGGAAGGGCCACTTGAAGGGGTTCCAGCAGGGCAGCCGCGAGATGCTCGGCCACCTGCACGAGTTCGAGGCGGACGCGGAGGCCTTGAAGCTCGTGGCCAAGGCGGGCTACGACCCGCGCGACGCGGCCTACGCCCTGCATGATCTCGACGAGGAGATGAACCGTCTCGAGAAGGACTACAGCTGGTTCAAGTCGGACAAGGGCGAGCTCAGCGACGTCATGCTCTACCTGAGGGACGTCCATCCCCACCCGGACCTGCGCTACGCCTACTTGATGGACCACATGGACGAGGCGCTGGAGCTCTACCAGCCGCGCCCCGAGGACCCGGCCGCGCCTCCGGTCTGGAAGGCCCGCAGCGGCGCCGGGCTCGCGCCGACCAAGCTCGACCTCTTCGAGCGGGAGCTGAAGGCGGACGCGTCCCAGGGCGACGTGGCCGAGGGTCTGCGGCGGCTCGAGGCGCGCTTCCAGGCGCGCATCGCGGAGCGCGGCGAGGCGAAGCAGGACCCGGTGGACGAGGAGTTCGCCGCGGCCGAGGAGGGCTACAAGCTGCTGATCGCTCGGGCCAGCACCTTGCGGGACCTCCACCGCATCGAGGTCTCCCTCTCGCGCAACCGCGTGACCGACAACGACGGGGACACCGAATGGACGGTGTTCCCGACCCGGAGGCTGCGCGCGAGCCTGCTCACCCGCCAGCTCGACATCGTCTGGGGAAAAATCGGGACGGACGCTACTTTGGAGGGCTTCGCCCGCGAGGCGGGCAAGCTCACGCCCGACGGTCGGCGCGCGGGGACCCTCCGGATGCTGGGCGCGATCCGGACTCGCGGGCAGCTCGACGCGGCGTACCGGGCCCTCTCCGACGGCGCGGAGGGCCTGGGGCTCGACCTCTCCAACCTGGATGAGGGCGTCGACTCCGAGGTCGTCGAGCAGCAGGTGGCCTCGCGCCTCTGGAAGGCCGCGCGCCGCGTGCTCGCGGCCGAGCTGGGGCGCGCGCCGCGCGCCGACGAGATCGTGGAGGAGCTGCGCGCGAGCCGCCATCTCTCCGCGGCTTGGCTCGCCCGCTACCTGCTCGGCTTCCAGGTGGAGATCGTCGACAGCGCCTTCGGGCCGGCCGAGGGCCGCGCCTCGGCGACGCCGTCGGAGCTCATGGCTCGCCTGCGCGGGATCTCCCGCGACAAGGGCGCGCGCAACCCGTGGGCCGCGTCGAAATACGTCGGCCTGGAGTACTGGGGGGATCGGCGCTACTCCGAGTTCAAGATGTACCACCGCGGCAAGAAGCTCCTGCATCGGCACGAGCGCTACTATCTCGACGGCCTCTCGTCGCCTTCCCCGGCGGACGCCTTGGACCTGGCGCGGCGCTTCTGGAGCAGCCGCTCCAGGGCGCTCCCCTCGCCCTTCATCCGCCTCTTGAAGCGCGACGGCCGGGTGGCGGGCTTCCTGCGCGACGTGCTCGCGGATCTGGACGCGACCGCGAAGCGGAGACTGGGCGAGGCGGCCACGGCGGAGGACCGCTATAAGGCGCTCAACGATTACATCGGGCGCGTCTCGAGCCTCCTTCAGTCCGCCCTCCAGGACGAGACCGACTTCGGGGAGATCGTCCGGCTCTGCGAGGAGGCGTGGACCCAGGTCTCGGCGCTCATGGCCGCGCCGGAGATATCCGCCGCCTTCACCAAGGAGAACCGCAGCCAGCTCAGCGCCGGCTTCCTCGGGGCGATGGCGGACTCTTTGCGCTGGGCGACGGTGGTGGCCAACCGCTCCGGGCGGCGCCCGCCCGCGGGCGACCTGGCCCGCGCCGGGGCCCTCGCGGGCCGGGTGGAGGCGGGGCTCGGGCTCGAGCCCGGGCGCAGCCGCGTCTTGGCCCATGCCGCGAGCCTGCACGTCAACATGGGCCGCGCGCGCTCGTATATGACCGCCTACAGCATGGCCCTGCCGGCCACGGTGCAGTGGCCGCGCGCGGCGCGCCTGCTGGCGAGAGCCTCCGATTGGCGCGTGGAGGGAGGCTGGTGGCGCGTGCTCGTGGCCTGGATCTTGGAGAAGACCGCCGCGCTGCTGCGCGCCCCCGCCTATTTCCGGGAGCGGCGCGGGCGGCGCGCGGCGGCGCGCGCCGGCCTGGGCGAGCGCTCCCTCGAGCCCTTGAAGGAGTGGGACATCATCCACCTGCTGGCCCTGGCGGGCGACGAGTCCGTCCGCTCCGCCGACAAGATCGCCGCCGCCGCCCTTCTCGACAAGACCGACGCCTACCAGGCGAGCGCGATGTTCGACCAGTTCGGACGGCCGCTGGGGATGACGGCGGCGGTGACGGCGGGGCGCTGGCTGCTGGAGGACGTTTCTAAGGAAACGAGCGACCGGGACCTGCCCGAGCTCACCGGGATGCTTCTGCGCCTGCACGACTACCACCCCGGCCTGCTCAACCCGGACATGAGCGAGAATGGGACGCTGGGCAACGCTTTCCGCGCCGGGTCGGCCTACGTCCTGCGCAACGAGCCTCTGCGCGTCGCCGCCAAGCACGAGCACCCGTTCCGCGGGATCGGCAACCGCTGGGCCCTGCGCTGGCTGGAGCGCCTGGACGCCGCGCGCGCCTGGCCCAAGGGCGCCGCGGAGCGCCTCGACCTCCTCGACCTCCTCAACTCGACGGGCGAGTTCACCGACGCCATCGACAAGCGCATCCTCTCCGAGGCCGAGGCCGACCCCGAGGCCTTCCGCGCCTGGGCCGCGCGGGACGCCTCCCGCGCGCGCGGCCGCGAGGGCGGCAGCAAGGGATTGGGGCAGGTCCTGGCCCGCCAGCTCCTCAGCCAGGTCCAGGAGTACGTCCACGTCCCCAAGGCGCGCCCGTTGCGTATCGTGAGGAACCCGGTCCTGCGCGCGCGCCTCTTCGCGCTGACCATCGGCAAGGAGATCGCGGAGAAGGCCCGCGTCTCGCTTTGGGCGAAGCTCACCGGCGCGCTCCGCCTGTGGCGGGCGTGGCGCAAGGCGCGCGTCTATTTCTCCGCGGCCTTCTTGAAGGGCCTTCACGGCGAGGGCATCGTCGAGGACAAGATCTTCGCCGCGCTCGAGGAGTCCGACCGGGTGGCGCAGGAGCGCACGGACGCGGCGCGCGCGCGCTGGGACGCCGGCGAGTTCAGCGCGGAGGACGTGCACGCGCTCCAGTCGCCGGACATGTCCGACCCGCCTCGCGCCTGGAAGACGCTCCTGCCCCACAAGAAGGAGAAGGCCCTGCGCGCCTACAAGTCCCTGCAGAAGGCCAAGGCCCTACAGGTCCTCGAGGAGCTCTACAAGGCCTACGCGGGCACGCGCGAGCCGCTCCTCGACCGCATCCTCGAGGAGTATCCCGAGCCGACGCGCTCTCGGGACGCCCTTATCGAGGCGGTGGCCAAGGCCCGGCGCCTGGACGCCGGGACCATCGCCTTCCTCGACTCCCACAAGAGCCATCGCACCCCGAACCCGCTTCGGCGCATGGAGAAGAACCTCCTCGACCAGGCCACCTTGCAGCTGCGGAAGTTCACGGCGGCGGAGCGCGTCGATATTCTCCTGCATCTTTCCGGCGCGAAGCCCCTGACCCGCGAGCGCCTGCGCGAGTTCGACCGGCGGGTCCTGAGCGGCGGCCGGCGCAAGCTAGTCGCGAGCCAGGCCGGGGTGCGCGGCATCTCCCAGCTCGAGGGCTACCTGAGCCTTTTGCATCCGAAGGACAAGGAACTCCTGGTGCGCGGGCAGTTCGCCGGCGACCTCTCCCTCAACGCTTCCCCGGATGAAGTAGAGCGCCTCTACATCGGCCTGGTCATCGAGGGCCGCGGCCTGCCGCCGTTTCTCGAGCGGGTCCTGCGCGGCTTCTTCCGGGTCCTCAACGGCGACGAGCGCGCGCGCTTGATTTCCGAGCTGGTCGGCCGCGAGGGGGAGACGGGCCGCCGGCTCACCGGCCCCGAGGTCCTGCGCTTGGCTTTGAAGTCGATGCGCGTGACCGGCGCCAAGATCGCCCAGGTCCTGGCCACCCACCGCGGCCTGGTGCCCGAGGAGTACGCGCGGGCTCTCGAGGGCTTCAAGGACAAAGCCCAGGACATGGACAAGTCCCGCGCGCTGGACCTGGCGGCGGATCGCTTGGACGCCTTCGTGCGCACGGAGGAGCCCCTCGAGAAGGGGCAAGACGTGGCCGGGGCCGCCGAGGAGGCCCTGCCCGGCTTGGCCCCGGAGAAGCGCGCCGAGATCGTGGAGCAGGTGCGCTTCCTCCTGCGCCGCCAGGGCCGGCGGGCGCGCTTCATCGAAGAGGTCGGCCCGGAGCTGGGCACGGGCTCCATCAAGGTCGTCTACAAGATCTGGCTCGACGACGGCCGCGTGTGGGTGCTCAAGCTCCGCGCGCCGGGCGCCGCCTACCGCATCCGCCGGGAGTTTCAGATTCTGGAGTATCTCGTGGCGGACCTCGAGGCCGACGCCTCGCTCGACCCTACCCAGGCGGCTCAGGCCCGCCAGGTGCTCGACGAGGTCCAGGGCCTCATCCGCTCCGAGCTCGACATGAGCGAGGAGGCGCGCATCGAGAACGAGGCCATCGCCCGGGCCGAGAGCCGGCCCTGGTACGCCTGGCTCCTGATCGGCCGGCCGCCGGCCCTGCCGCGCCCGCATCCGGTCTTCGTGGGCGAGGACCTCATCATCGAGGAGTTCATGCCCTCGACCCGCTTCGCCGAGCTCCCGGAGAGGGCCGCGGTGGGCCCCAGCAAGGCGTCGATCGCGCGCCGGACCGTCCGCGAGGGTCTCTTCGACCTGGTCTTCCACGAGTGGCTGGAGCCGGACGCGCACACCGGCAACCGCAACGCGCGGCGCGCGGGCTGGCTCGACCTCCTGCGCACGCGGCTCCTGATGTTCGACCTTGGGCAGGGGCAGGCCGCGCCCGTCGATCTCCTCAAGCCCTTCATCAAAGCCGCCTTCGCCCTCGACGGGGGCGACGCCCGCGCCGCGGCCGACCTTTTGCTCGAGGCGGTGCAGGCTCCCGCGGGGCGGGAGATCGAGGTGCGGGACGCGATGGCCGTCGCCCTGGCGAGGCCCGGCGCGGCGATGAACCGCGCCATCGACGCCTTGGTGGAGGCCGAGCGCCACGGCGGCATCATCCGGGCGCGCTACGCGGCCCTGCAGAAGGCCTTCATGATCTACGCGGGCTACGGCACCTGGCTGCCGAAAGGCTATCTCGACGCGGCGTTCGAGCGGGCGGTGCTGGTCCGCCTGTGGCGGGACTATCCTGGGTCGCGCTGGAGCCTGCTCCACCTGGGAATCAAGCGCGTCTTCCTCGGCCGCGCCTCGGTCCGCGCCGAGCTGGAGCGGCTCGTGGACGGGCTACAGCCCCGCGCGCAGCTCCCGCAGCAGCAGCCCTAGCGCCTTCTCGACGTCGGAGTCCTTCCCCGTGAGCGCGGACACGGACGCGGCCTTGTCGAGCTCGCGCGGGACGCGGTTGTTGAGGTTCATCCCCACGCCCAGCACGACCCAGTCGACGCGGCGCGTGTCGCCGGAGGCCTCGAGGAGGATGCCGCAGACCTTGCGCGGCTCCTCGCCCGAGCCGGGCCGGCGCGCGAGGATGTCGTTGGGGGGCTTGATGAAGACGTCGAGCCCGGAGAGCCGCTCCAGAGCCTTGGCGCAGGCCTTGGCCGAGGCCAGGCTCAGGCCCTCGAGCTGGGCCGGGGCCATCGACGGGCGGAGGATCACCGACACGTAGAGCCCGCCCTTGCCCGAGGACCAGCGCCGCTCCATCCGGCCGCGGCCCCGGGTCTGGCGTTCGGCGACCACGGCCGTCCACGCCGGCGCGCCGGCCTCGGCCATGCGCCGCGCCCGGGTCTGGGTCGAGACGCTGGTGCGCAGGCGCAGGACCTTCACGCGTCGAGCTCGAGGCTCATGTCCAAAGCGGGCGCGGAGTGGGTGATCCGTCCCACGGAGATGCGGTCGGCGCCGAGCCGGGCGAGCGCGGGCAGGGTTTTCAGGTTCACGCGGCCGGAGATCTCGATCCCCGCGCGGGGGGCCCGGGCGCGGATCAGGGCGATCTCGCGCTTGAGGCGCGCGGGCGGCATGTTGTCCAGCAGGATGATGTCCGCGCCCAGGTCCAGGGCGCGCTCCACCTCGGCGCGGGTCTTGGCCTCGATCTCGATGGGGACGCGGGGATGGCGCCGGCGGAAGGCGGCGACGCGCGCGCGCAGCGCTCGCGCGGGCGCGCCTTCGGCGGTCCAGCCCGCGAGGTGGTTGTCCTTGAGCAGGATCATGTCGTGGAGGCCCATGCGGTGGTTGGCGCCGCCGCCGCAGCGCACGGCGTATTTGTCCAGCGTCCGCCAGCCGGGCAAGGTCTTGCGGGTGTCGTAGACGCGGGTGCGCGTCCCGCGCAGCGCGCGGGCGTAGGCGGCGGTCGCGGTGGCCACCCCGGAGAGGCGCTGGAGGAAGTTCAGGGCGGGGCGCTCGGCGGTGAGGATCTCGCGGCCGCCGCGGATCTCGACGATGGTCTCGCCGGGCCGGAGCGCGTCGCCGTCCCTCTTGCGCCAGCGCAGCGCCGCCCGCGGGGCGGCCAGCCGGAAGACCTCCTCGGCCGCGGCCCGTCCGCAGAAGACGCCGGCGGCCTTGGCCTGGATGCGGGCGCGGAAGGCTTTCCCGGCCGGCAGGAAGAAGCGGGTGGTGAGGTCGCCGTGCTTGCCCAAATCCTCGCGCAGGGCCATGGCGACGAGGCGCTTCGAGGCGGAATCAAGCCGCATTGGACCTCCGGTGCCCCGTGGGGCGCTTCGTTCCCGGCGGGGGGCGGCGGCCCTTGGCCGAGGCGGGGCGCCCGGGAGACATCTCCTTGAGCTCGAAGAGCTGGTCGCGCAGGAGCGCCGCCAGCTCGAAGTCGAGGCTGTCGGCCGCCTCCTTCATCTGGCGCTCCAAGGTCTCGACGAGGTGGGGAAGGGTGCGCGGCGTGAGCGGGCGGTGGCCGGCGGCCTCGCGCATGAGCCGCAGGCCCTCGCGCTTGGCCTCGGACTGGAACTCGGCCAGCTCGACGACGGCCTTCTGCACGGTCTTGGGCGTGATCTTGTGCTCCTTGTTGTAGGCGACCTGCTTCTCGCGGCGCCGGTCCATCTCCTCCATGGCGCGGCGCATCGAGCCGGTGACCGTGTCGGCGTAGAGCACCACTTCTCCGCCGGAGTTGCGCGCGGCGCGGCCGGAGATCTGGATCAAGGTGGTCTCGCTGCGCAGGAACCCCTCGTTGGCCGCCTCGAGGATCGCGACCAAGGAGACCTCGGGCAGATCCAGGCCTTCGCGGAGGAGGTTGATGCCGACCAGGACGTCGAAGTTGCCCTTGCGCAGGTCCTGGAGGATGCCGATGCGGGTCAGCGAGTCGATGTCGGAGTGCAGGTAGCGCACGCGCAGGCCGCGCGCGACCAGGTAGTCGCAGAGGTCCTCGGCGGTGCGCTTGGTGAGCGTCAGGACCAGCGCCCGCTCCTTCCTCTTCACCCGGTCCTCGATGAGGCCGATGAGATGGGGGATCTGGCCCTCGGTGGGGACCACGCGCGCCACGGGGTCGACCAAGCCGGTGGGGCGGATGACCTGCTCGATGATCTCCCCGCCGGACTTCGTCAGCTCGTAGGGCCCGGGCGTGGCCGAGACGTAGAGGCGGCTGCCGCCCAGCGCCTCGAACTCCTCGAACTTGAGCGGCCGGTTGTCGAGAGCGGAGGGAAGTCGGAAGCCGAAGTCCACGAGCGTCTGCTTGCGGGCGCGGTCGCCCTCGTACATCCCGCGCACCTGCGGGACGCTCACGTGGGACTCGTCGACGATCAGGAGGTAGTCCTCGGGGAAGTAGTCGAGGAGGCAGAAGGGCCGCGCGCCGGGGGGGCGGCCGGTCAGGTGGCGGGAGTAGTTCTCGACGCCGTGGCAGAAGCCCAGCTCCTTGAGCATCTCCATGTCGTAGCGCACGCGCTGCTGAATCCTCTGCGCCTCGAGCTCCTTGCCCTTGGACTTGAACCAGGCCACGCGCTCCTCGAGCTCCGTCGCGATGGTTCCCAGGGCGCGCTCCAGCTCGGCCGGCCGGGTGACGAAGTGCTTGGCGGGGTAGACGAAAGCCCGGTCCAGGCTCGCCACGCGATCGGCGGTGAGGGGGTGGATGACCGAGATCGAGCGCACGCCGGAGTCGCCCACCTCGACGCGCAGGGCGTTCTCGTCGCCCGCCGGGAACACATCCACGAAGGCCCCTTTCGCGCGGAATCGGCCCGGCGCGAACTCGACCTCGTTCCTTTCATAATGGCTGGCGATCAGCGCCTCGAGGAGCTGGCCGCGGGACAGGGGCATGCCCTTCTCGATGCGGACGCAGAACTCTTTGTAGTTCTCCGGCGAGCCGATGTTGTAGATGCAGGACACCGAGGCCACCACGATCACGTCGCGGCGCGAGAGAAGCGAGCTCGTCGCCTTGAGGCGCAGCTTGTCGATGTGCTCGTTGACCGAGGAGTCCTTCTCGATGTAGGTGTCGGTCGAGGGGACGTAGGCCTCGGGCTGGTAGTAGTCGTAGTAGGAGATGAAGTACTCGACCGCGTTGTGCGGGAAGAAGGACTTGAACTCGGCGTAGAGCTGCGCGGCCAGGACCTTGTTGGGCGAGAGCACCAGCGCCGGGCGCTCGAGCTGGGCGAGCGCCGAGGCCACGGTGAAGGTCTTGCCGCTGCCGGTGACGCCGAGGAGGGTCTGGTGCCGCCGGCCCTCGCGCACGCCGCGGGTCAGCGCCGCGATCGCGGCGGGCTGATCCCCCGAGGGCTTGAAATCCGAGCAAAGTCGGAATAGACTCATGGACGTCTATAGTAAAACACTTCCGGGCGCCCTTGCGGCGGCCGATGCGCCAATCCAACTCCATGCGGCAAAGGGGAGCCCTGCTCGGGGCCGCGCTATTTCTTTCGGCCGCCGCCCGCGCGGCGGACCTCCCGCCGCCCGGCGTCGAGATCTCCTACGAGGACGTCCTCAACCACCCGGACGACATGGACCTCAACATGCGCTACGCGGCGCAGCAGGTCGACCGGGGGGAGCTCAAGTCGGCGCTTTCGACCTGCGAGCGCATGCTCCTGGCCGATCCCGGCCAAACGCGCGTGCGCTTGGCCTACGCGGCCATCCTCTACCGCCTCGACGACATGGAGGAGGCGCGTCGGGAGCTGGAGACGGTGCTCCGGTCGGGGGCGGATCCCGCGGTCCTCCGAGACGCGCGGGAGTATCTGCGCCGCGTCGAGGGGCGGAGCCAGCGCACGCGGCTCTTGGGCCGGGTGAGCGCGGGCTTCGAGTACGACTCGAACCGGAACGCCTCGCCGACCTCGGGCCAGAGCCTGTTCTTCGGCGTGCCCTTTAATCTCAACGGGACCTCGCTGCGGCGATCGGACACGGCCATGATCGGGGCCGCCGGCGTGGAGGCGCGCCGGACCCTGGCTTCCCAAGCCGGGCACGAGCTCTTCGCCGGCCTGAACTACTACCGCCAGGAGCAGACCGTGGTCAACACGCTCGACCTTCAGGCGTACGCCGTCCGCGCGGGGGCGGCGATCAAGGGCCCGGGCTGGATCCTGACGCCCACGGGGATCTACGACCAGGTGCTTTTGGCGCAGAAGACCTACTTGAGCGACGCGGGCGGCTCGCTGGAGCTGCGCAAGCTGGTCAACCGCCGCCTCAGCCTGTTCGCGGAGGCGCGGGACGTCTATCAGGGCTATCGGCGCACGCTGGACATCCCGACGGGGGACGAGCGCCGAGGCCCGGAGCTCTCCGGGACGCTGGGCGTCAACTGGGCCATGACCCCCACCATGCGCCTCGACGGAAGCTTCACGCACTTGATCAAGCGCGCCGGTCAGAGCTACGACGCCTACCGCCGCGAAGCCGTGCGCGTCGGCCACGCGTGGTTCATGGGGCGCGGCGCCTTCCTCGCGGAGTCCCTGATCCTGGGCTACGACTGCTATCAGACCGCGGACCACATCATCAGCGACGACCGCCGCATCGATCGAAACGCCCAGGCCGACGTCACCTTCGGCGTCCCGCTTTCCTTTTTGAGCGGGCGCTTCGGCGACGTGCTCTGGACGGTCTCCTACGAGCACTACCACGACTGGTCGAACGTCACCAACTACGCCTTCTACAACAACAAGGTCTTCACCTTGCTCACCTACCAGTGGGGGGTGGGGCGATGAGGAGGGGGGCCTTGAAATCGGCGCGCGCGGCGCGCACACTTACCTCTATGAGGCGCGCGCGGGCTTTTCTGGCGGTCCTGACCTCCGCCGCGTTGGGCGCCGGCCCCGCGTTCGGCCAGGGCGCCGCGCTCAAGCGCATCGGAGTCGCCGCGTCGGTGCAGGGCCTGGTCCGGGCCGCCCCGCCGCGGGCGGCGGGGCGGGTGGTCTCGACCGGCAAGCCTTTGTACTCCGGCGAGCGGGTGACGACCGGCCCCGACGCCCATGTCCAGGTGATGCTCATCGACGAGAGCACCTTCTCCCTGGGACCCAACAGCGAGCTGCTCCTCGACGAGTTCGTCTACGACCCGGACTCCGGCGCGGGCAAGACGGCGGCCCGCGTGACCAAGGGCGCCTTCCGCTTCATCTCGGGGCGCATCGCGGCCCAGGCTCCGGAAAAGGTCAAGATCGCCCTCCCGACCGGGACCATCGGCATCCGCGGCACCGTGGTCATGGGACGCGTCGCCCCGGACGGCACCGCCACGGTGATCCTGGGGGGGCCGGGCGGCGACAACGACGCCGACGCCCGTCCCGCGCGGGTGCGCGTCGAGGGCGCGGGCCGCTCCGTGGACCTGTGGCGGCCGGGCTTCGGGACCACGCTGGGCTCGCGGGGCCCCGGTCCCGTGCTCCCGATGCCCGGCGAGATGAGCGGCATCGGCCGCGATTTGGGCCAGGGGGCTCCTTCGCCGGGTCCAGGCCGGGAGCGCGGCGGGGACTTTTCGGGCGAGCCGCGGGTGCTGGGACGGAGCTTCCTTACGGACGCGTTCCGCGACGAGCGGCTGAGGCCCCCGCCGCTATTGGCCAGCACCGCCAGCGCGGAGGAGATCCGGGACCCGCTCGCCGATCCCAATTTCAAGCCGACCTGGGAGTTCATGCGCGCCATCGGCGGGAGCGCGGTATACTCGGGGGTCAGCAACGTGAACTTCTTCAACGGCGCCAGCAACATCCTGGCGCCCGCGAACGTGGACATCTCGGTGGATTTCGCCTCGCGCACCTTCAAATACACGGTCATCAGCCCCGCGTCCACGGGCGGGACGTACTACGCGCAGTCCGGGAACTCGATCGTGCAGCAGGGGACTCCCAGCGGGGCGAACGAGCAGCCCATTTCCTTCAACTCCTTGTCGGGGCAGGCGGTCATCCCCGTCAACGCGACGATGTCCGGGGACCCGACCCACGGGTTCGATAACACCGGTTCCGGCGGAGGGCTGACGACCATCGAGTTCCAGAAGACGTCCACGGACCCCATCGGGCAGGTGAAGCTGGACCTGCACTTCGACAACGGGTCTACCGGATCCGCCCAAAATACCGCGAGCGGCGTCGTGATCGGCCCGCGCCAGTGATCAGCGCCCGCGCTTAGGCGCGTTCTCGGCCAGCGCCGCGTGCGCGCGCAGGAGCGCGGAGCGCGGCTGCAGCTCAAGCGCCCGCGAGAAGACCCGCCGGGCATCCTCGGTCCGCCCGGCGCGCACGAGCGTCAAGCCGAGGTTGTCGAGCGCCAAGACGTAGCTCGGACGGGCCTGCGCGGCCTTCTCGAAATAGCCGAGGGCTTCCGGCACCTCGCCGCGGCGCGCGGCCTCGACGCCGAGGTTGTTGAGCGCGACCGCGTGCGCCGGGTTCACGGCGAGGGCGCGGTTCCAGAGCGCGTCGCTGTCCTTCCAATAGCCGCACTGCCTCCAGGTGAGCGCGGCAAGCGCGGCCAGGACCGCGCACGCGAGGAGCGGCGCGGCGCGCCGGCTGCCGGAGCGGGCAAGGCCCGCTCCCGCGAGGATGGCCAACGTCATTCCCGGCAAGTAGCTGAAGCGGTCGGCGGCGAGCTGCAGGCCGAACTTCGCCGCCCCGAGCACCGGGAGCAGCTGGAAGACGTACGCGGCGAACGCGGTCCACGGCGCGGGGCGCGCGCGCCGGTCCCTCCAGAGAGTCCACAAAAGGAGCGCCGCCGCGGCTTGGCCGGCGAGAAAGGGCGGGCTCCAGGGGTCGAGCTCGGCCGGCGCCAGGTAGAGCGCGTGAAGGCCGGACGGCCAAAGCGTCTTCCAGAGATAGAACAGCATGGCCCACGCGCTCTGAGCCAGCCGCTGGTGGACGCTGAATTCGCCCAACGGAGCCAGCGCGCCGAGCCGGGCCTCGGCCCAAAAGGCCGCGGCGCCCGAGGCGGCGGCGGCCGCGGCGAAGGGGAGCTTCTCGAGCCAGACCCGCCGGACCCCCGGCTCGGTCCAGCGCCGGGGGTCCGGGGACAGGCGGCGAAGGGGATACACGTCCAGAGCCGCGAGGATGAGCGGGAAGGTCAGGCCGATCTCCTTGCCCAGGAGCGAGAAGACATAATAAAGGAAGGAGAGCCGGGCGCGTCCGTCCAGGTAGGCGCTCGCCGCGAGCACGTAGAAGAGCCCGGACACCAGGTCGCGGCGCTGGCTCGCCCAGGCCACGGGCTCGACGCGCAGGGGGTGGAGGCTCCAGGCCAGGGCCGCGAAGGCGGCGCAGAGGTTCGCGCGCCGCGCGTCGGCCGGCCCGGAGAAAAAACGGCGCGCCAAGCCGAAGAGCGCGGCCGCAGTCGCGGCGTGGAGGAGCATGGCGGTGAGATGGTAGCCGCGCGGGTCCAGGCCCCAGAGCGTGTAATCGAGGCCGAGACTCATCCAGGACAGCGGCATGTAGCGCGCGAAGTGGAGCGTGGACCACATCCAGCGCAGCTGGGCCGGGCCCAGTCCGCGCCATTGGAGCACGTCGAGCAGGACGTCGGGGTCGTCGTAGTCCACGAAGCCGTTGCGCAGGCAGGGGAGGAAGGCGAGGAAGGTCAGGGCGAAAACGGCGAGCATCCAAGCCCGCTGAGCCGAACGCCGGGACTCAGGCACGGGGCAGCCCCCGCGCGAGGAGGACGGCCGAGGCGGCGACGCAGCACCAGGCGAACCAGGGGCCGAGGGCGGCGTACGGGGAGCCCAGGCGGACCAGCGGCAAGTCGGCGCGCAGGATCTCCCGCGTGAAGAGGGCGGTCCGCGCGCGGATGACGCCGCGGGCGTCGACCACGGCGCTCAGGCCCGTGGTCGCGCAGCGCGCCAGCGGCACCCCGAGCTGCGCGGACTGGACCGCGGCCAGCATCAGGTGCTGGTACGGGCACGACGTGCGGCCGAACCAGGCGTCGTAGGTCACGTTGACCAGGAGGTCCGCCCCGCGCCGGAAGGCGGCGCGCACGAAGCCGGGGCGGATGGCCTCGTAGCAGATGAGCGGCGCGGGCCGCGCCCGCGCGTCCTCGAAGACCCGGGGCCCGTCGCCGGGGGAGAAGCGGCCGACGCCTTTGATGCGGCGCAGGATCGGGAAGCGCTCCGCGAGCGGCATGAACTCTCCGAAGGGAAGCAGGAGGGTCTTGTCATAGCGCCCGCTGGCTCCGTCCGCCGCGAGCCGCAGGGCGGAGTTGCGCGCGCCGGCGGGCTCGAATATGTTGGACCCCGTCCAGATCGCGGCGCCGCTCTCGCGGGCGAAGTCGAGCGCGGGGCGGTTGCCGGGCTCGTCCGGCCCGCCGCGGAGCTCGCCCTCGGGCCAGACGAAGGCGTCGACGGGCCCCCGCGCCAGCGCCTCGCGAGACAGCGACACGCAGTCCTCCGCCACCGCTCGGGGCCCCCGGCGGGCGAGGGCGCGGCGGGTCTCGACGTCGTGGTTGGTCTGCACCAGGGCGAGGCGCAGGCGCGGCGCGGCCGCCTCCGCCGCGCGCACCCGGCGCTCGCGCAGCGCCGACCACGCGAGCGCCGCGGCGAGGACGGCCGCGCCCGCGGCGAGGACGCGGCGCGGGGGCCGCCCTCGCGTCTCCCAGGCCGCGAGGACGAGCGCGTTGGCGAGGAGCACGAGG
>DATLOS010000672.1:0-2047 GCA_035536155.1 Elusimicrobiota bacterium | reverse complement strand
CGGCGCTCAACGAAACCAAGGAGCCGAAGAAGTGACTTCTATCGCCGGCCTTGTATTTCCGGCCGGCTCGGTGTATATCCTGGGGCGATGAGCGACGGCGTCATCTCGTACACGTACCGCTTCACGCTGCCCGACGGCTCCTGCAAGGAGTTCCGCTTCGGCTTGAACGAGGAGACCCTCGAGCTCGTCCGGGTGCCGCGGGACTCCTATCCCGAGTGGACGAACCTCGAGTTCTCGAAGTGCCCCAACTGTCCGCTGCGGGCGTCCGAGCATCCTCAATGCCCCGTCGCGGCGAACCTCACGGACGTCATCGATTTCTTCAAGGGCGCGGTCTCCAGCGACACCATCAACCTGGACATCGTCACGGACGTGCGCTCGGTCTCCAAGCGGACCTCGATGGCCAACGGCGTGAGCGCCCTCCTCGGGGTGGTGAACGTGACCAGCGGCTGCCCGGTGCTCGACAAGCTGCGCCCCATGCTGCGCACCCACCTTCCCTTCTCCTCGATCGAGGAGACCATGTACCGGACCCTGAGCATGTACACCATGGCCCAGTTCTTCCGGCTGCGGCGCGGGCTCACGCCGGACTGGAAGATGGAGCGGCTGCTCGATCTCTTCGAGGAGATCCGGCTGGTCAACCGCGCCTTCTGCCAGCGGCTCTACGCGGCGTGCACCAAGGACGCGAACGTCAACGCCCTCATCCATCTGGACAGCTTCGTCGAGCTCACCAACTTCGCTTTGCTCAAGAAGAAGGACCGCATCGACCGCCTGGAGCGCGTCTTCTCCGCCTACCTCGAGGGCCTGCCGCCCTCCTCCTCGACCGACAGCTAGGCTCTTAGCCGCCTTGCGCCAAGGTCTTGGCGCTGCGCAGGATGTGGCCGCCGAAGGCCCGGTCCGCGGCCGGGGTCCCGATCCTTCCCAGCGCCTCCGCCGCGCAGTAGCGCACGTCGGCGCTCCGGTCCTTGAGCGCGCGCGCGAGCTCGCGCACCGCGTCGTCGCCGCCCCGGGAGGCCGAGCCCAGCGCCAGCGCCGCCGCGGCCCGGACGCGGGCGCTCGAGTCCTTCAAGGCGGTCTTCAGCCGCGCCACGGCCGGCCGGCCCTCGGCGCCCAGCGAGCCGATCTCGTCGGCGGCCCGCGCCCGGGCCCGCGGGTCCCGGCTCTCGAGGAGCTTGAGGAGCTCCGGAAGGGGCCGATTGGTCTTTCGCATTCCGGCGTCCGGCATGAAAGCGGAATCCCCGCGTACGCGGGGATCGGTCCGGGCGCCGGGCCCTGCCGGGCCGGACAAGCTCTCGGAGGCGCCGGGGACCGCGGCGAGCGAGGGCTCGGCGCCGCGCCGAGCGGGGGCTTGGACTCCGGCATCCGCGTCCACCGCGGCCTCGGGGCGCTGGAGGCTTTTCTGCGGAGGGAAGGATTCGGGCGATCCCAGCAGGCGATCGAGCTCGGCCAGGCGCAGGTCGATCGCGACCTCGCGGTCCGGCGCGGCGGGAGCGGCCTCGGTCGCCGAACGCCCTTCCGGCATCGGCGCCGAGACAGGCCCGCTGCCGCGGGCCGGCTCGGCGGGCGGCTGCTCCGGTGCGGCCGGCGGCGCGCTCCAGACGTCCTCGGGCGCCTGGGGGCCTCGGGCGAGCTCGTGCGGGCGGCAGCAGTGGACCCATTGGATGTCCCCCTCGCGCATGCGGCGGGTGCGCGAGTAGCGCCCCGACTCGAGGGCGCGCTCCCGGTCCGCCGGGGCCTCCATCTCGCTCCAGCCGGCCGGGCACTCCATGGGATGCACGCGGCACTCCACCTCCTGCGGCGCCGCGCCCTCGGGCGCGGTGACGTCGGGCGGGCAGCAAAGTGCCACTCCGGAGTCGGCGCTGCCCGCGAGGAGATCGGGCGGGGCGGGCGCCTGGCCCAATCCCTTGGCGATGGTGCCGGCGGGGCAGCGGATGCCTCCCTGCTTTAGGAAGCGGACGTAGCGGCAGCCGTTCTCGTCGGCCGGGGTGTCGGCCTTCGAGACGGCGAAGCTCCCGCGGGAGCCCGTCTCCGGAGGCCAGAGCCAGCCCTCGCA
>DATLOS010000671.1:0-3830 GCA_035536155.1 Elusimicrobiota bacterium | reverse complement strand
CGGTAGCTCAGATGGGCGCTGACCCACCCGCCGCCGATGCCCGTGGCCACCAGGGTCGTATAGAGGAAGAAGATCTGCACGGCCTGGTAGACGCCGGTCTTCGCCAGCGCCTGGCCGCGCTCGACCATCACCGCGTCGCAGGCCACGTCGCAGACGATGATGCCGACGTTCACCAAAGTCAGCAGGGCGAGGGTGGGGCCGTAGGCGTAGCCGCGCAAGGCGGCGAGGATCAGCCAGCCCACGCTGGTGGCCAGGGCGGCGGCCGCCAGGAGGGCCGCTCGGGCCCGCCCTCCCCGCAGGGGGTCGACCAGAAAGCCGAAAAGCGGCTTGATGAGAAAGGGAAACGACATCGCCGACGCGAAAGCCGCGCTCTGGGCGGGACCGAGGTGGAGCACGTCCTTTTGCAGGTAGTAGATCGGCTCGTAGGCGATGCCGATCAGGCCTTGGGCGAGGTAGTTCGCGGCGAAGAAGACGTAGGCGGGGTCCATCTAGCGTTGGGCGTTTGTGTATAATAGGCGCGCGTCTAAAGGAGAAACCCCATGCCCCTTCTCATCCCGCAGGTCATCGAGCGCTCCAACCAGGGCTCCGTGGTCGGCTACGACCTCTACTCCCGGCTCCTCAAGGACCGCATCATCTTCGTCGGCGGCTACGAGGGCGAGATCACGACTGACTCGGCCAATGTCCTCATCGCCCAGCTCCTCTACTTGGACAGCGAGGACTCGGAGAAGGACATCAACCTCTACATCAACTCCCCCGGCGGCATGGTCACGGCCGGTCTCGCGGTCTACGACACCATGCAGTTCGTGAAGGCCCCGATCACCACGATCTGCCTGGGCATGGCCATGTCCTTCGGCGCCGTGCTCCTCGGCGCGGGCACCAAGGGCCGCCGCTACGCCCTGCCCCAGTCGCGGATCATGATCCACCAGCCGCTGATCTCCGGCGGCGGCATCTCCGGCCAGGCCACCGACATCGAGGTCGAGGCCAAGGAGATGTCCAAGACCAAGAAGATCCTGAACGAGATCCTCGCGCGTCATACGGGACAGCCGGTGGACCGCATCGAGAAGGACGCCGAGCGCAATTTCTACATGTCCGCCGAGGAGGCCAAGGCGTACGGCCTCATCGACGAAGTGATCCCGAGCGCCAAGCTCAAGAAGAAGTAACGGCGCCAGACAGCCGCGCCTCGAGCCGGGCGGTCTGGTCCCCCAGCTCCTTGGGGAGGTCGCCGCCGAACTTGGCGAAGAACTTCCGGTGGTCGGCGAGCTCCTCTTTCCAGTCCGCGGAGCGGACCTCGAGGAGCTGGTCCATGGTCCCGTTGGGCAGCTCGAGGCCGGAGAGATCGAGGGCGCCGCGCGCGGGCAGGAACCCGATGGGCGACTCGACCGCCTGGCCCTCGCCGCGGGCGCGGGCGAGCACCCACTCCAGCACGCGCAGGTTCTCGCCGTAGCCGGGCCAGAGGAACTTGCCGTCCTCGCCGCGCCGGAACCAGTTCACGTGGAAGATCTTGGGCGGCTTGGGGATGCGCTTGCCCATGTCGAGCCAGTGCGCGAAGTAGTCGGCCATGTTGTAGCCGCAGAAGGGGAGCATGGCCATCGGGTCGCGGCGCACCTCGCCCTGCTTGCCGTACTGCGCGGCGGTGCGCTCCGAGGCGACGGTGGCGCCGAGGTAGACCCCGTGCGCCCAGTCGAGGGACTGGACCACGAGCGGGGCGAGCTTGGCGCGGCGGCCGCCGAAGATGATGGCCGAGATCGGCACGCCCTGCGGGTCCTCCCACTTGGGCGAGATCGAGGGGCACTGGCCGGCGGGGGCGGTAAATCGGCTGTTCGGGTGCGCGCCCATGATGAACTTCCCGTCTCCGTCCTGCAGGCTCGGCGTCCAGGGCCGGCCCAGCCAGTCGGTGCCGGAGGCCGGGGGCTTGCCTTCGCCCTCCTCCCACCAGACGGTGCCGTCGTCCTTTAGGAGCACGTTGGTGAAGATCGTGTTCTTCTTGACCGTCGCGAGGGCGTTGGGGTTGCTCTTCGAGTTCGTGCCCGGGGCCACGCCGAAGAAGCCGGCCTCGGGGTTCACCGCCCAAAGGCGGCCGTCGGGACCGACACGCAGCCAGGCGATGTCGTCGCCCACGGTCCAGATCTTGTAGCCCTTCCTCTTTAAGCCCTCCGGCGGGATGAGCATGGCGAGGTTCGTCTTGCCGCAGGCGCTGGGGAAGGCGGCGGTGACGTACTCCACGCGGCCCTTGGGGTCCTCGACGCCGAGGATGAGCATGTGCTCGGCGAACCAGCCCTCGTTCTTGGCCAGCCAGCTCGCGATGCGCAGCGAGAGGCACTTCTTGCCCAGGAGGGCGTTGCCGCCGTAGCCCGAGTTCACGCTCCAGACGGCGTTGTCCTCGGGGAAGTGCAGGATGAGGCGCTTCTTGGGGTCGAGCTGGGCGGTCGAGTGCAGGCACTTGGTGAACTCGCCGCTCTTGCCCAGGACGTCGAGCACGCGAGACCCGATGCGGGTCATGATGCGCATGTTGAGCGCGACGTAGAGGCTGTCGGAGAGCTGGACGCCGATCTTGGAGAAGGGCGAGCCCACCGGGCCCATGGAGAAGGGGATGACGTACATGGTGCGGCCTTTCATGGAGCCGCGGAAGTACTCGGAGGCCCGCTTGTAGCCGTCCTCGGGGGACATCCAGTTGTTGGTGGGGCCGGCGTCGGCCTTTTTGCGGGTGCAGATGAAGGTGAGGTCCTCGGTCCGGGCCACGTCCATCGGATCGGTGCGGTGGTAGAAGCAGCCGGGGAGCTTCTCGGCGTTGAGGCGGGTGAGCTCGCCTTTGGCGACCGCCGCGTCCTCGAGGCGCCTTTTCTCCGCCTCGGAGCCGTCCAGCCAGACCACGGAGTCGGGGCCGCACAGGGCGGCCATCTCATCGACCCACTGCTTCAGCTTTTTATGTTCGGTCATGGGTTTGTTTGGGGTAATTTGGGAGGGTGGTTTAATGCGGTACTTTTTTATTCTAGCACAAAACCGGCGGCCGAAAAGGGGGGGCGGCGCCGGCATAAGATATAATCCGCCCACGACGAGAAAAGCCAAGACGGTTTCGATCGGACTGGCGGCCGCCGCGGCCGCCCTGGCCGCGTTCTGGCTGTTCGTCCTCGTCTTCATGCCGGCCGAGAATCCCGACCTCTACTGGCACTTGAACGCGGGACGATGGATCGCGGCCCACGCCGCCGTGCCCCGCATCGAGTTCTGGTCCTGGACCATGGCCGGCACGCCCTGGGTGGACTTCGAGTGGCTGACCCAGGTCCTCCTCTACGGCGCCCATGCCGCCGCGGGCTGCGCCGGCGTTTGCGTCCTTCGCGCGCTTTTCCTCGGGGGAGCGTGCCTGCTGACCGCGCGCGTGCTGGCCCTCCAAGGCTTCGGCCCCGTCGGCCGCGCGCTCGGAGCCTGCGCCTTCCTCACCGTGGCCGTCGCGGACTTGGGGGTGCGGGCCGACAACGTCTCGGTCTTTCTTTTCGCGGCGACCCTCGAGCGCCTGGAGTCGTTCCGGTTGGGCCGCGTGCGCCGCGTCGAGCGGCTCGCGGCGGCCTTCGCGGGCGCCTACTTTCTATGGGGGAACCTCCATCTGGGCTGGTGCTACGGGCTGGCGCTCATCGCCGCCTACGGGGCGGGCGCGCTGGCCGGGCGCGGCCCCCGCCCGAGGGACTTCGGGCTGCTCTTCATCGCCGCGGCTCTCGCCGCGCAGCTGACGCCCTACGGCCCGGGCGGGCTCGCGGTCCTGGCCGACCACCTGCGGGCTCTGCCGCGGCTCCATGGCACCAACATGGAATGGGCGGCCGCGGACGTCACCCAGCCCA
>DATLOS010000670.1:0-4974 GCA_035536155.1 Elusimicrobiota bacterium | reverse complement strand
AGCTTCACGAGCGCCGGCCTCGCGGCGGCGCTGCTCGCGCCCGCCGGCAGCGCGGCCGCGCCGAGCGTGGCCGTCGCCGAGAGCTCGACGGGATTGTACCGCGCGGCGGCCGGCGTGTTGGGGGTCGCCGCCGCCGGGGCTCCGGTCGCCACCTTCTCGGCGCAGGGGGTCGGGGCCGCGCTCAGCGCGCCCGACGGCTCTGCCGCCGCACCGTCCATCGCCTTTACGGCCGAGCCGGGCACCGGCCTGCATCGCCCGGGGGCGGGAACCCTGGCCCTTGCGGTCGGCGGCGCGACTGTCGCGACCGTGACGGCCAGCGGCCTTGGCGGCGCGCTGCGGGCGCCCGACGGCTCGGCCGCCGCGCCGGCGGTCGCCTTCGCCGCCGAACTGGGGACCGGTCTGCATCGCCCGGCGGCCGGGACCCTGGCCCTCGCCGTCAGCGGCACGACCGCCGCGACCGTGACAGCCAACGGCCTTGGCGGCGCGCTGCGGGCGCCCGACGGCTCGGCCGGCGCGCCGGCCGTCGCCTTTACGGCCGAGCCGGGCACCGGCCTGCATCGCCCGGCGACGGGGACCCTGGCCCTCGCCGTCAGCGGCACAACCGCCGCGACTGTGACAGCCAGCGGCCTTGGCGGCGCCCTGCGGGCGCCCGATGGCTCGGCAGCGGCGCCGTCGATAGCTTTCGCGACCGAACCGGGCACCGGCCTGCACCGCCCGGCGACCGGGACCCTGGCTCTCGCGGTCGGCGGTACGACCGCCGCGACCGTGACTGCCTACGGCCTTGGCGGCGCGCTGCGGGCGCCCGACGGCTCGGCGGCGGCCCCGTCGGTCGCCTTTGCGGCCGAGCCGGGCACCGGCCTGTGCCGGCCGACGTCGGGCACCCTGACCTTCGCCGTCGGCGGCGCGGCGGCCGCGACCGTGACCGCCAGCGGCCTCGGCGGCGCCCTGCGAGCGCCTGACGGGTCGGCCAGCGCGCCGGCGGTCGCCTTCGCGGCCGAGCCGGGCACCGGCCTGTGCCGGCCGGCGACGGGGACTCTGGCCTTCGCCGTCGGTGGCACGACCGCCGCAACCGTCACAGCGGCCGGCCTCGGCGGCGCCCTGCAAGCGCCCGACGGCTCGGCCAGCGCGCCGGCGGTCGCCTTCGCGGCCGAGCCGGGCACAGGGCTGTACCGCAGCGCCGGGAGCACCCTGACCGTCGCGGTCTCCGGCGCCCCGGTCGCCAGCTTCACCGGCGCGGGCCTCGTCGCCCCGCGACGCTCGGCCCACTGGACCTCCCCCAGCCTGCCGGGAGGCTCGACCACCGCCCTCAGGTTCGCCGCGCCATCGGCGCTGCCGTCGTCTCAGGCCGGCTACCTGACGTACGCCACGAGCGCCTCGCTGGGCGACACGTGGACGGTCCTCCAGCCGGGCCACTGGGCGTTCAGCGCGTGGCTCACCCTCAACGGCGGCCTCGGCAGCGCCCGCGCGTTCCTCACGAAGAACGCGGCCGCGACGACCGCGACCGCGGGGCTCACCTCGGACAACCTGGTGGCCTGGTGCGAGAACGGCCTGGTCGGGACGTCGATCTGCTTCCTCAGCGCGACTACGCCGCTGGCGGCCGGGGATGTCGTGCGCCTCCACATCGGCGCGTCTGTCGGAACGCCCAGCATCGGCACGGCCGCCGCGTGCTACCTCGATATGAGCTTCGTCGGCGCGCTCTCGTAAGCGAGCCCGGTTTTTGCCCCCGTTGCAGGACAGGGATGGTCGGGACAAAAACGGGTGCCCGCAGGGCTCAGCTGCTGGGAAGGGGCCGCATTTCGAGCCCCTGAGGCACGTCGACCTGCTGGACATAGTGGTGCGCCGAACTCGGGCGCCGGAACCAGCAAATGACGCACGCAGCCCCGATGAAGCAGGCGGCGCCGAGCACGATCGCGATGAGTATGACGACCCCAAAGGAATACGAGCCTTCGTCCGCCGGCCCCACCCGTATGGAGCCGTCGACCGCGATGCTCTCCAGCACGTTGGTGCTCAGGATGACCAGCGTGACCCCGCCCACGAGCGGGCATTCGCGCGTCTCGCGGCACCTGTAGATCGCGTTGGGGTAGCCGCAGAGCCCGAACAGTTCGCCCCCGCCGCAGGTGGTCGAGCCGCCGGGCAGGAGGTAGACCTCCGCCGCGCCGTTCGCCACGGTAAGGTCGACCGCGACGTAGTCGTGCGGTGCGCAGGTGAGGGGCCAGACGTGACACGCGAGGGGTGGGATGACGCAGGTGTCGAGCGCCGGGGCGCTGCAGGCGGCGTGGGCGGCTGCCGCGCACAGGAGGACGCAAGCGAGGCGCATTTCTCGGCGAGGCTCGCGGTCCAAATGAGAGCCACCACCGGCTCGCCGGCCTCGAGCCGATTCCGCCGAGCCGAGGCCCAGATTTGAAGCCAGTCGCGCTCAGAAAAGAATGCGGCGATCTGCGAGCCAAGGAGACCTGCGCCAAGCTCGGGCCGAGCTCCGGGTTGAACGCGCTCAGGGGCCTTACGAGCTGGTCGTCTACAATCCGGCGACCGGCAATTTCGCGTTCGACGACGTGATCCTCTCCTTCGAGAAGGAGGGGGAGGCGCTGGAGCTGGCACAGCGATTGCCGGCGCCGCCTGGGCTCGAATGGCGCGTGTTCGAGCATCCGCGGCCGCACTGGCGGTCGTCTGTCTTCGCGGCGCGGATCGTCTGGCTCGATCCGCGCCAGCTTCCGCCCAGAGAGCTCATGGCCGAGCGCGGCGGGTTCGAATTGCTGGTGGGCCCTCAGATCCGAGCCGCCGAAAAGAAGGGCGCCGCGCAGGGCACGGGCGCGGGGACGGTGTATCGCGTGCACCCGAGCGAAGTCAAGCTGCTGCTCCCTCACTTCCGCCGCCCGGACACTGAAGCAATATATGTCTCTGATATCGCTTCCGCGCTCGAGTCGATCTCGGATCGTCCGGACCTGGGCCCGGGTCAGTGGTGGTATCTGGTGTCGGCCGATGCGACGCTACACAGGCCTATTCCGCGGGACCTACAGTCTGTCCAGTGAGGCATCCGGCCCTTCCGCACCGGGGCCGGCGGCTGCGAACACGGCTTATTTTTCGGCCTCGCGACTGTCCCCCGTCCGCGATCCCTGCGCCGGATCGGCGAAGCCCTCTGCGCCCAGCTCGAGGACGAGATAGGGTAGGGTCTGCAGGAACAGCACCGGAGTGCCGCCGCGCGCGCCGATCGCGTTGACCGCCGCGGCCGCGCAGGGGTCGAGCTCGCGGAGGTCGCGGAAGAACATGGAGTCCATCCGCCCGATCTCGCCGTCGGACGAGATGGCCAGGGAGCGGCCGGGCTGGAGACCGCGCGCCTCCAGCAGCGCCTGCACCCGCGCCGGCTCGCCCCAGGTCACGGCGAGGCGCACCCACTCGAGAGCGGTGTCGGCAGTCATCTTCACGTCACGCGCCGCGGTCAGCATCGCTAAGGACAGCACCAGAGGGTCGAGCTCGGCCTCGGCCTCGGGCTCCGGAAGATAGAAGGGCAGCTTGTCCATTCGGCCCTCGGCCAATCGTATAAAAGGGTCGTTCATCCGCGGGCGCCGAGCCCGAGGGCAAAAGCTCACACGCGGGCGCCTCCCTGGCGCGCCGCGGCCAGCTTCTCGGCCGCGGCCCAGATCGCCTTCGGACAATGCGCGCCGGACACCTTCTGTCCCAACTCGACGAGCTCTTGTCCGTCCACCCCAACCGCCGGCCGGGCCCGCGCCCGCTGGACGCACGCATCGAACTCGGCGCGGCTCGCGCCAACACATCTTCCGCCGAATCGGTACTTCCAGTACCGATCGCACCAGAAGGCGTATGAGAAGAAGAACCTCCGGGCGGAATAGCAGTCCGCGCTGAGAAGCGCGAGCTCCATTGCGCGCACGTTCTCCTCAAGGTATGCGAGGTGACCGTCACCGCGGCGGGAGGCCAAGCAGTCGTGATAAGCGAGCCACGTAGCGGCCATGTTTCGCCGGCAAGACAGCTTCAGTTCGGGCCCGGCTCGCGCGGCCGCAGCGCAGAAAAACAGCCCGCCCCTCAGCGAGCCAGCGAAGCGAACCAGATTGCTTTAGGACAGTTCGCCGCGGTGACCGCGCGGCCCTCCTCGACGAGCTTGCGCGCGTCGACCTTGCAGACCTCCGCGAACTCCGAGGGCCGCGAACGGACGAACCCGACGAACGAATCAAACCCGGCGCGGCTCTCGGCGAGCCGTTCATCGCATCCGAACCGATAGGCCCAATACCGGCCGCACGCCCGAGAGTAGGAACCGAAGAGGTACAGCCACCCAAGCGCGTCCCGATCTTCGTCGCCGAAGATCGCGCGCTCCAATTCCGTCATACCGGTTTCCAGATAAGCGCGGTGGCCATCGCCGACGCGGCTTTGTTCGGCGTAATACGCTAAGGTCTTGTTCGCCTCCATGGGTGCTATCCCGGCCAGTTTAGCTTCAAATCCGCCCCAGCTGCGCGCGGTGGGCCGGGGACGGTACGGCCCGGCTCGCCGTGGGCCTTTTGATCGGAGGGGCGCCGACCATTGCCGCGGAATGGATCCGGCTTTCCCGTTCCTTCTGCCGCCCGAGCTCGAACTGCTGGTGCTGGCGTACGCCGCCGATCGTGGCGTGGTTTGCGCTCTGTTAAGGGCGGCATGCCAGGATGGCCAGATGCACTTGGCGCGGCGAGTGACGGATGTGTTCGACTCGGAGGCGGCGCTGATCGACGCTCGCAGTGCTTTGGCCCTCGCCTGCGGGGGCGGCCACCTGGAGTTGGCGCGTTGGCTGGCCGGCCACTTCGCCGTGACGTGGCTCGGCAACGACCACGCTCTGGTCGGCGCCTGCGCGTGCGGCCACTTGCCGATGATCCGTTGGCTGTCGGCCGGCTTTGGTCTAACGGAGAGCCTTATCATGAACACTGTCACCGCGGCCGGCAATTGGCCAGTGATGCATTGGGCGCTCTCTTGCCGCGCCCTGACCGTCGGGGG
>DATLOS010000669.1:0-7334 GCA_035536155.1 Elusimicrobiota bacterium | reverse complement strand
CAGGTCGTAGCCCCAGCTCAGACCCCGCCACCGCCAAAGGCGGCGGAACTTCTGGGACAGGAAGTACGCCGCCCACACCGGCGGCGGGGGGATGAGCTTGCGGTACTCCTCCAGCGGGAGCTGGTCCTTGGCGTAGGCTTGCGCGTCGAAGGGCGCCGGCGACTGCCGGAACGCCTTGTAGGCTCCGGGCGTCCAGCCCCGCGCCTTGAGGCCCATCTTGAAGTGGAAGTTCCGGATGGAGAGCGGCCGCAGGCCGCAGCGCTCGAGGAGGCGCGCGATCGACTTGCGCGAGAAGTAGAAGAGGTGGCCGCCGTGGCGGGTCGCGACCGCCCGCCGCCATCTCCGGAACAAGGTGCGCGTGGGCAGGAGGTCGACGGGCCCGTTGGGCAAGGTCAGGAGGAGCCGGCCGCCGGGCTTGAGCAGGCGCGCCGCCGCCTCGAGCGCGGCGCGGGGCTCGCGCTCGTGCTCCAGCACGTTGTTCATGTGGATGAAGTCGGCGCTCGACGCGGGCCAGGGCGCGGCGGCGATGCTGCCCTCCTCGATCTCGACCTTGTTGAGCGCGCGTCCCATGGCCGCGGCGCCGGGGCTGTACTCCAGGCCGCGCACGCTCCAGCGGGAGAAGTCGCGCACGCCTGCCGCCATCGTGCCCAAAGCGCAGCCCACGTCGACGAAGGTCCCCTCTTTCCGGAAGCGGGTCAGCGTCCGCGCGATGGAGCGGCCCTTGTAGTAGTCCTTCCAGTAGTTCTTGAAGAAGTCCCGGAAGTAGGCGTGGGGGTAGCAGCGGGAGACGTCCTCGGGCGAGGGCACCGGCCAGAAGTAGGCGGCCCCGCAGGCCGGGCACTCGTGGATTTCGCGCTCGCAGCCCGGATAGAGAAGCGCGCGGCAGAGCAGGAGAGGCTCGGCCTGGGCGCAGACCGGGCAGAGGCTCACGCCGGCTCCGGCGGCGGCGGCAGGACCCGGGCGTACGCTTCCTCGTACTTCGGGATCATCGTGGTGAACTGGAAGTTGTTGACGATGACTTGGCGCGCGGCGTCGCCCAGCTTGCGCCGCAGCTCCGGGTCCGCGATCAGGTCCTGGATGTTGATGAAGAGGGTCTGCGAGTCCTTGGGATTGCAGAGCAGGCCCGAGATCTCGTGCGCGATCGCCTCGGGGATGCCGTCCACGCGGGTGGCGACGACGGGCAGGCCGAGCGCCATCGCCTCGAGCATCGCGTTGGGCAGCCCTTCCCACAGCGACGGCTGCACGAAGATGTCCATCGCCGAGAGCCAGCCCGGGATGTCCTGCTGCTCGCCCAGGAAGCGCACGTCCTCCTGAAGGCGCAGGCGCTTGGCGGTCTCCGCCAGATGGTTCTTGAGGGGGCCCGTGCCGATGATCAGGCACTTCACGGGATGGGCGGCCTTGAGCTTGGCGATGGCCTCGAGGAGGTGGATGTGGCCTTTCTGCTCGTCGAGCCGGCCCACGGCGCCGATGACCACGACGTCGTCGGGGATGCCGGCTTTCTGCCGGTAGCGGCGCCGCTCGGCCTTGGACACGGGCCAGCCGGCGATGTCGACGCCGTTGTAGACGGTGATGACCTTCTTCTCGGGGTACTTGAGCCTCTCCACGAGGTGGCGCCGGCTGGCCTCGCACTCCGCCACCAGCAGGTCGTCGGCCACGCGCAGCTTTTTGTCGATCCAGAGGGAGAAGCCGCTGCGGGTGCGGTAGTTGACGCGCGGCGAGCTCACCAGCTTGAACTCGGCGTAGCCCAGGCGGCGCACCGCGCGGCAGAGCTGGATGGCCTGGTACATGATCGCGTGGACGACGTCGGGCTTGGTCTCGTGGAGGATGAGCGCCAGGCGCTGGAGGTCCTTGAGCCCCGCCTGGTCCCGCACGCCCAAGGACCAGGTCTTGATGTCCTCGCGCTCCAGCATCTGCGCGTAGTGGCCCTTGGCCTTGAGGCTCACCACTCCGGCCACGGGGAAGCGCTTGGGGTCCATCAAGGTCGCCAAGGTGAAGACGGTCTTCTCGGCGCCGCCGACGGTGGTGGAGGTGGTTACGTAGAGAATCTTGGGCACTATGAGGCGATTCTACCCTTTTGCGACAGGAGCTTGAGCAGGCCCCGGAGCCAGGACGCGTCCCCGCGGCTCATGCGCCAGCGCACCAGGCCGCGGCGCAGCTTTTCCCGGCGGGAGCGCTCGGTCATGTGCGCGTTCACCCCGACCCGCGCCATCGCCTCCATCGCGACCTCGACCAAGCCCTCGAGCTGGGCTCCGTCGAGGAGCTCGTCGGCCGGTTCCTCCACGGAGCGCTCGAGCCCGGCCTCGGCCAGCGCGTACGCGACCACCGCCGCGGCCTGACCCAGGTTCATCGAGGGCGCGTCCGGCTGGGTGGGGATGCGCAGAAGGGCGTGGCAATGGGAGAGCTCCTCGTTCTCGAGGCCGTTTCGCTCCGAGCCGAAGAGCACGGCGAGCCGGCCGCCCTTGGGCAGGCGGCGCTTGAGAAAGCCGCGCAGGGCGGGCAAGGTCACCATGGTGCGGCGCAGGGCGCGGTTGTGCGCCGAGGCGGTGCCCAGGACGAGGTGGCAGTCCGAAACCGCCTCGTCCAAGGTCGTGCGCCGCGCGCGGTCGAGGAGCGCCGAGCCATAGATCGCGGAGTGGGCCGTGCGCCAGCGCTTCGGATAAGGGGAGACCGCGACCAAGTCCTCCAGGCCGAAGTTCGCCATGGCGCGGGCGACGGCGCCGATGTTCAGCGCGTTCGAGGGGCGGACCAGGACGAAGCGGATCAATGGAAGAAGGACTTCACGGCGGAGACGACCGCGCCCGCCCGCTCCTCGCTGAGCTCGGGGTACATGGGCAGGGCCAGCACCTCGCGGCAGGCGCGCTCCGAGGCGGGGAAGTCGCCCTCCTTGTGCCCGATGTGCTGGAAGGGCGGCTGAAGGTGAAGGGGCGTGGGGTAGTACACCCCGTTTCCGACGCCGGCCTTGGTCAGGTGGGCGGCGAGCTCGTCTCGGCGCGGCGTGCGCACGACGAAGAGATGGTAGACCTGCCGGTCGCCCGGCGCTTCCGCGGGCGGCAGGCCGAGGGGCAGGCCGGCGAGCCCCTTCCGGTAGAAGGCGGCGATCTTTCGCCGGCCCTCGGTCCAGGCCTCGAGGCGCTTGAGCTTCACCCGGAGGAATGCCGCCTGGAGCTCGTCCAAGCGGCCGTTGTGCCCGAGGCGCGCGTGCAGGTACTGCTGGCCGGGGCGCCGGCCGACGTTGCGCAGCGCCACGCACTCGTCGTGGAGCTTGGCGTCCGCCGTGGAGAGGAGCCCCGCGTCGCCCAGCGCGCCCAGGTTCTTCGAGGGATAAAAACTGAACACGCCGATGTCGCCCAAGGCTCCGACGGGCTTTCCGCGATAGCGCGTCAGGTGGGACTGGGCGCAGTCCTCGACCACGCGGAGCTTGCGGCGCTTCGCCACGGCGAGGATCGGGTCCATGTCCGCGGGCTGGCCGTAGAGATGGACGGGGACGACCGCCTTGACCTTCGGGGTGAGCCGGCGCTCGAGATCGGCCGGGTCGAGCGTCAAAGTGTCGGGCCCCACGTCCACGAACACGGGCTTGGCCCCGAGGGCCGCGGCCGCCGTCGCCGTGGCGATGAAGGTGAAGGCGGGCACCGCGACCTCGTCGCCGGGCCCGACGCCCAGCGCCTCCAGGGCGAGCTGGAGCCCCTGGGTCCCGGAGGCCACTCCCGCGCAATGCGGGACGCCTTGGGCGGCCGCGAACTCCGCCTCGAAGGCGCGGCCCTCGGGCCCCAGGATGAAGACGCCGGAGTCCATCACCCGCTGGGCGGCCTGGGCGAGCTCCTCGCGCAGGCCCGCGTACTGGGTCTTGAGGTCGATGAGCGGGATCGCGGCGCTCAATAGGCCCCCTTGGCCGAGACCATCGCCGGCACGGTCTTGAGGATGATCTCGAGATCGAGGCCCAGCGACCAGTGCTCGAGGTAGAACATGTCCAGGGCGAAGCGCTGCTCGGCGCTGATGTCGGAGCGGCCCGAGACCTGCCAGAGGCCGGTGATGCCGGGGAGCATGTTCATGCGCTTCTTGGCGGTCGGCCCGAAGGCGGCGATGAGCTCGTCCATCTCCTCGGTGGCGACGGCGAGGGGCCGGGGGCCGACCACGCTCATGTCCCCGCTCAGGACGTTGATGAACTGGGGGAACTCGTCGACGGAGAAGCGCCGCAGCCAGCGCCCGACCCGGGTCACGCGCGGGTCGTCCTTGGCCTTGAAGAAGCCCCCTTTCTGGGAGTTGCGGCCCCGGACGTCCGCCAAGGCGGCCTCCGCGTCGGTCACCATGGTGCGGAACTTGTAGGCCTCGAAGGTCCGCCCCTTGAGCCCGACGCGCTTCTGCTTGAAGAGGGCGGGGCCCTTCGAGTCCAGGCGGATGAGCAGGCCCACGATCAGGAGGGGGATGCCCGCGACCAGGAAGACGAGCAGGCTAAACAGCACGTCGAAGGCGCGCTTCGCGGCGAAGTTCGCGCGGGTGAGCGAGGTGTGCTGGATGCGGTACGCGGGCAGGCCCAGCGACTCGTCCATCTGCACCTCGCCCAGGCGCAGCTCGAGGAGGTCGGGTATCATCTTGAAGGCCAGCCCCTCGCTCTCGCAGGCCTCGGCGAGCTCGAGGAGGCGCGCGTGGTCGGCCTCGCGCGCGACCAGGACCACCTCCTCGGCTCCGGTCTCGCGAACCGCCTTGATCAGGGCGTCGGGCGAGGGCGTGCCGGCCAGGACGTGGACCCCCGCCAGCGGATGGCGGGCCTTCACGTTCTCGCGGATGAGCTCGGCGACCTTGCCGCCGCCGATGAGGACCAGCGGCGCCGCCGACTCGTAGAGCGAGAGCGCGGCGTCGAGCTTGAGCACCAGGAAATGGGCGGCCGAGACGGTGGCCACCGCCAGGGGCCCGGCGGCCAGCAGCATGAGGCGGGAGTAGGCGAGGCGGCTATAGATGTAGGTCGCGGCCAGGATCGCCAAGGTGCCGAAGACGGCGCCCTTGACGATCTGCAGGAACCGGTCGGCGCCGCTCATCCAGGGGCGGCTATAGAGCCGGCTCGAATAGCGGAAGAGCCCGAGCCACACCGGCACCGCGGTCCAGAGCATCTGCGCGTAGAGCTCCCAGCCCGGGTCGCCTCCCCGGAGCGGCATGTGCTCGAGCACCCAGGGGCAGCGGAAGCGCAGGAGATAGGCCAGCCAGTAGGCGCCGACGATGGCCGCCCCGTCGCAGACGAAGTGCAGGGCGGTGCGCAGGGCGTGGCGCAGCCAGCGGGGCAGGGCCGCGCGCGCCGCCGCGGGGCGGGCGGGCAGGGACCGGGCGCGGGCGCCCGCCGAGCCGCTCAACGCGCGGCTCTCCGGAGCTCCTCGATCTCGGCGATCTCCTTGGGGACGGAGGTCAGGTCGCGCGGCGGACCGGAGGGGGAGATCACCACGTCGTCCTCGATGCGGATGCCGCCGAAGTCGAGGAACTTCTCGGCGCGGGCGAAGTCGACGGAGCCGCGGTGCTTGCGGCGCAGCTCCGGGTCGCGCAGCAGCGCCTCGATGAAGTAGACGCCGGGCTCGATGGTGATGACGAAGCCGGGCTCGAGCTTGGCCATGAAGCGGATGGTGATCTTGCCCGTGTTGGGGAGCTGGCGCCGCTTGCCGCCGGTGACGTCGTGGACGTCCAAGCCGAGCATGTGGGTGAGCCCGTGCGGGTAGAAGAGCCGGACCGCGCCGCCCTCGACCAATCCGGAGACGTCGCCCTTGAGGAGACCGAGGTCCTTGAGCCCCGCCGCGATCGTGGTCATGGAGAGGATGTGGAGGTCTCCCGAGATTACGCCCGCGCGCGCGCCGTCGATGCAGGTCTTCTGCGCCTTCAGAACCACGTTGTAGACGTCCTTCTGGCGCTGGGTGAAGCGCTTGCCGACGGGGAAGGTGCGGGTGATGTCGGCGGCGTAGCCCCTGTGCTCGGCGCCGGCGTCGATGAGGAGGAGGTCGCCGTCCTTGAGCAGGGCGTCGTTCTTGCGGTAGTGGAGCACCGCGCCGTTGGCCCCGGCCGCGACGATCGAGGGATAGGCCAGGTGCTTGAGGCCGGCCTTGAGGCACTCGGCGTCGAAGATCGCCTGCACCTCGTATTCGCGCAGGCCCGGCCGCGTGGCGCGCATGACGGCCTTGTGCGCGGCGCCGCTGACGCGGTTGGCGAAGGCCATGAAGCCGAGCTCTTCCTCGGTCTTGACCGCGCGCAGCTCCTCGAGGGCGTCCGCCAGCGCCGCGGGGCGCGGGGAGAGGCCGCGGGACTCCTCGCGCAGCGCCGCGGCGGTGTCCTTGTACGTATAGAGGTTGCGATAGCCCCGGCGGGCGGCCTTGAGCGTGCCGCGGAGCTGGTCGGAGTAGTCGACGCGGGAGATGCCGAAGAGCTTGCGCGACTCCGCCGGCCCGGGCACGTGGCCCTCCCAGACGCGGTGGTGGTTGTCGATGCGCGGGATGAAGAGGGTGCTCTGCTTGCGCTTGGGATCGAGGAGAAGGTGGCAGCCGGGCTCCTCGACGCCGGTGAGATACAGGAAATCGGACTTCTGGCGGAAGGGGTAGCTGACGTCGTGGTTGCGCGGGGTCTCGCGGCCGCCGGACAGGAGGATCAGTCCGTCGGGCAGGCGGCGCATCAGCGCCTCGCGGTTTCGTCGAAAAGCGGCGGTTTCGCTCATGCCGCGATTATACCATTCCAAATCGAGCGGCCCTGTGCCCCCGGTTCGAAAACTGAAATATCTCCGGTAGATTTACCGCGAGTAGAGCTCGGACAGCTCGCGGAGCATGCGCTCCTGGGAGTACTCGCGCACGACCGTCTCGCGGGCGGCGGCGCCCAAGGCGCGGCGGCGCTCCGGGGCGTCGATGAGCTCGAGGACCTTCTCCAGAAGCTCGACCTCGGTGGAAGCGAGCACGCCGGTCTCGGGGCGGACCAAGTCCCGGTTGCCCGGGATGTCGGAGACGGCGACGGGCAAAGAGCAGGCCATGGCGTCGAGGACCGCGTTGGGCAGGCCCTCCCAACGGGAGAAGTGGACGCAGACGTCGGCGGCGCGCAGGCGCTTCAAGGCCTCCTCGCGCGGCAGCCAGCCGGTGATCTCGAGCTTGCCGGCCAGCAGGTTCATGTCCCGCGCCATCTCGCGGACGATCGGCTCGAGCTCGCCGCCGCCGATCCACACGCAGCGCACGTTGTTGCGCGAGTCGGTCAGGCGCTGGGCCAGGAGCACCCAGGCGTCCGGGTTGCGCGCGTAGGTCGCGCGGCCGCATGAGCCGACGACCAGGCCGTCGTGGGGGAGCGGCTGCGGGAAGTCGCCGAGGTAGGCGTCGTTGACGAGG
>DATLOS010000668.1:0-2993 GCA_035536155.1 Elusimicrobiota bacterium | reverse complement strand
CCCCGCTTCTGGCTCGACACAGCCTTCCTCCGCGTCTACGGCGACGACGGCAAGCCCCTAAAGACCCCCGACTTCTTCCCGTTCCGGCCGGGCGGGGCGCAGAACGGCGAGCCGGTGTTCACCAGCGGCTTCCCGTTCGCGACCGGCCGCTTCAACACCGAAGCGCAGGCCAAGCTGGAGCGCGACCTGGTCAACCCGGCGAAGCTCAAGGAAAACGCCGCCTTCCGCGACGCCCTGCGCTCCTACGCCGCGCTGGGCGAGCGGCAGGCCGGCGAGGTGGAGAGGGACCTCGACTGGCGCGAGTACATGGTCCATTGGCACGGCCGCATGCAGCCGATCCTCGACGATCCGGCCTTCCTGGAAGGCAAGCGGCGCGACGACGCCGCGCTGCGCTCGGGCATCGCCAAGCTCCCCGAGGCCCGGCGCCGCGAGTTCGACGGGCTCCTGGAGCGCGCCGACGCCTCGACCGCCCGGATCCGAGAGGGCTTCGCCGAGCGGACCTACCGGACCTTGGGCGACGAGTCGAAGCTGGCCGTCCTGGCGCGGGACGTCCTGCGCTACGGCCGGGAGCTGGGCAAGCCCTCGGAGCGGCGCTCCGAAGGCTACGACTCCGACGAGGCCTTGGCTAAGCGGCGCAAGGAAATCCTCGAGGCGGAGGCCGGGGATCCCGAGTTGGAGCGGCGCCTCCTGCAGGCCCGCCTCGAGCTGGCGGGACGGGAGCTGGGCGGGCGCGACCCCTTCGTCCGCGCCACGCTGGACGGCTGCGCCGCCGAGTCGGCCGCCTGCCGCGCCGTCGAGGGCACGCGCCTGGCCGACCCCGCCTTCCGGGAGAAGCTCCTCGACGACGGCGCGCGCGCCATCCGCGCCTCGCGAGATCCGTTCCTGGTCCTGGCGCGGGCCGCGCAGCCCTACGTCGACCGGGCCGAGCGCTGGGAGGAGAGCGAGGCCGCCGCGGCCGACGACCTCGCGCGCCAGCTCCTCGCCAAGGCCCGCCGGGCCGTCCAGGGAGCCCAAGCCTACCCCGACGCCAACTGGAGCCCGCGCATCAGCTACGGCCGCGTCGAGGGCTGGTCCGACGGCTGGCAAGACTATCCCCACCGCACCACCTTTTTCGGCCTCTTCGACGCCGCCCGGGCCGCGGACAACAAGCCGCCGAACCGTCTGGACGAGGCCTTCGAGCGCGCCGTCGGCCGGCTCGACCTCGGGACGCCCTTTAACTTCCTCCACTCCACCGACATCGCCAGCGGCAACTCCGGCAGCGCCGTGATCGACCGGGACCGCAGGCTCGTGGGCATCCTCTTCGATTCCAACCGGCCGGCCGTCGCCGACATCTACCGCTACCACCGCGACGGGCGCACCACCTCGGTGGACGCGGCCGGCATCCTCGAGGCGCTCGACAAGGTCTACGGCATGGGCTGGCTGGCGCGCGAGCTCACCGAGCGCGCGGCGCCGGCGGCCGCGGCCGGGAGGCCGTCCTCGTGAGGCGCCTGCGCCTTCCCGTCGCGCTCCTGCTGCTGCTGCCTCCGAGCGGGGCGCACGCCGCCGCCGCGGTGCGCGCGGGCGTCTCGGGCCAAGCCGCGCCGGCCACGGTCCCGGCTCTGGGCGTCGCGCCGCCCTCCTCCCTGGGCTCGATCGGCGAGCTGACGCTCCCCTCGGCGCTCGATTCCGCCGCCCTGACGCCGGCCCAGCCCGTCATGACCGTGGCCGGCGCCGCCGAAGCGTCGCCGGCGAGCCTGCCCATGGGCGAGACCGCGGTGAACGCCGTCGGAGCCCTCGAGGAGCCCCCGGTCGCCGCGTCCTGGCTGCCTTCCCGGCCGGAGCGAGAGGAGCTCGGGCCGCGGCCGGACGTACGCGCCCTCAAGAGGGCGGGCGTGACGGTCTCCAATCGCGCCGCCCCGGAGCGCACGGCGTCCCCGTATTACGCCGCGCGTTTCGAGCGCAACGCGAATCCGATCCGGGAAGCGGTCGCCGCGCTCGCCCACGCCGACGGCTCGACGCCCGACGGCCTGTACTCGCTCGGGCGCCGCGCCGAGGACGCGATGACCGGCGTCCGGGCCGCCGAGAGCGGAAAGCCGGAGCCCGTCCCCCAGCCGGGCGCCGCGCCGTCCGCGCCCGCCAACGACCTCTCGCCCGCTCCGCCCGTCTCTCCGGCCGCGGTCCCGGCCGCCTCCCCCGCCGCGCCCGCATCCGTGAAGCCTCTCCCCCCGGCGGACGCGCCCAAGAAGTCCCGCCTGCGCGCCATCCTGGGCTGGCCGGCCGCCTTCGGCAAGCGCCTCTACCGCATGCTCATGGGCGACCCGGAGATGAAGCCGTTCCTGAAGAAGTACCGCGTCCAGTTCTGGACCGCCCAGGGCGTCCAACTCCTCTTCTCCATCCTCGGCGTGACGGTGGCCTGGGGCATGGGACGGCTCATCGATCTCGCCGTCGACGGGCGCGACCTGCCGAACGGCCTGAAGCTGATGATCGCGGCCTCCGGCCTTCTCCTGATGATCAACGTCGTCTACGCGACCGTGGAATGGGTCCAGAACTGGCTCGAGGAGCGCATCGACATCCAGTTCGTGGCCGACATCCGCCAGCACCTCTTCAAGCACCTGACCGCGCTGCCCTTGCCGGTGCTGCGCCGCCACAAGTCCCAGCAGCTCTCCACCCGCCTTATCGACGACGTCAGCGAGCTGGGCCAGAAGAACATCACCCTGCCCTTCCACATGCCGTTCCACATCTACGAGATCGTCTTCAACGCCGCGATGCTCTTCGCCGTGAACGTCAAGCTCGGCTGGGGCCTCCTGGCCATGCTCCCGCTCTTCGCCTGGCTCTCCGCCCACTTCGGGCGCAAGCTGGAGACGCTCAGCGAGGCGGCCACGGACAAGCGCGCCGCGATGGCCGAGCGCAGCGGCGACCTCCTGGCGAGCATCGAGGTCCTGCGCGCCTTCGGGGTCGAGCCGCAGGCCCATGACTCCTTCTCCGAGGCGGTGCAGGATTACACCAAGGTCAAG
>DATLOS010000667.1:0-10852 GCA_035536155.1 Elusimicrobiota bacterium | reverse complement strand
GCGCAGGGCCATATCGGGAACGCCGACTCCGTCAACCTGGCCCAGGCGATCGCGCCGGGCTCGAACGCCTCGGTCGCCCGGGACTTCTTCGGCGGCTACGTCGAGGCGGCCTACGACGTCCTGCGCCTGGCGCCGTGGGCGAAGGGGCAGTACCTCGCCCCGTTCTTCCGCTACGAGCGCTACGACACCCAGCGCAGAGTCCCCGGCGCGTGGACCAAGGATCCGGCCAATAGCCGGGTAGAATATACGCTGGGCCTGAGCTATAAGCCTATCCCGCAGGTCGTCGTGAAGATCGACCAGCAGTGGAAGCTCAACCAGGCCCGCACCGGAGTCAACCAATGGAACCTCGGCGTCGGCTACATATTTTGAGGCTCGCGGCCGCGCTCGCCGCGGCCGCGCCGGCGCGGCAGGCCTGGGCTCGGGTGCTCCTCACCCAAGCCCAGGCCCTGCGCCTGGCCTTCCCCGACGGGACCGCGTACGAGAAGAAGACGGCCTATCTATCGAAGGAGCAGCGTGGGGCCGCGGAAGCCCTGGCGCAGACGCCGCTCGAATCCTCGGTCTGGACCTATTACGAGGGGGGCGGCGCCTGCGCCTACTTCGATCGCGTGGTCGTGCGCACCATGCCGGCCGTGATCATGACCGCGGTCGACGCGCGCGGCCAGGCGCGCTTCGTCGAGGTACTGTCCTTCCAGGAGCCGGACGACTATCTGCCGGTGAAGCGCTGGCTCGGCCTCTTCGCCGGCAAGCCTCTGGACCGCGAGCTCAAAGTCGGCGGGGCCATACGGAACGTGACCGGGGCGACCTTGAGCGCGCGCGCCATCACCGACTCGGTGCGGCGCGCGCTCGCGGTGCACGCCGTCCTCCATCCAAATGATACACAGTCTCAAAAAAGGTAGAATTCCGGCATGAAGTACATGCAGAGCGGCGGCTTCCAAAAGAATCCGTTCATGCGCCTGACGCTGCTTTTCAGCCTCCTCTTCCTGACGGGCCTCTGGATCACGAGCTTCGCCATGTACTTCTCCCGCATGGGCCTCGCGCCCGCGTCGGTGGCGTCCTACTATCTCGGCTCCGAGGCCGAGTTCCGCGCCCCGCGCAGCTTCGAGTCGATGCTCGAGGTGACCCACGTCCACCTGCCCATCATGGGCATCGTGGTGCTGCTGCTCACGCACCTGCTGATCTTCGCGCCCTTCGAGGACTCGACCAAGTATGCCTTCATCGCCGCGGCCTTCCTCTCGGCGCTCCTCGAGGAAGGGTCCGGTTGGCTGGTGCGCTTCGTGCACCCGGGCTTCGCCGTACTGAAGGTCGCCTCCTTCCTCTGCTTCCAGGCGGTGCAGGCCTTCCTGCTGGCCGCGCTCGCCATTTTCCTCGTCCGTTCCGCGCGCGAGGAGCCCCAGGATCGCCGGCGCTCCCGCGGCCCGCGCGAGACCGCGCATTCCCCCCGAGACTGAGTCCGCTCTTTAGAGTTCAAGCCAGGGGGCTCCGAGGTTGCCCCATCGGCCTATTAAGGATAGGCGTCCACTAACGTAGGATAGGCGCAGATGCGCCGTGTCCTTGGCCTCCTGCTGGCTTTCGCGCTCGCCCTCGGGCAGACGCCCGCGCGGGCGGCGACGACCGTTCCCCGGGCGGCGGAGACTCCCCCTCTTGCCGCCGCGCCGCTCGGCCCGATGGGCCTCAACGCCGGGGCGTCTTTGGGGGATGCTCTCCCGGGCAATCCCCTCTCGGCTGCGCCGATTTCGTCCCTTGGGGCGGATGTCCCCGCCCAGCCGCCCGCCCTCGCGCAGGCGAGCGAGACCCCGGCGAGCATCGCGGCGGAGCCGTCCGCGCTCTCCGCGCCGCTCTTTTCCGATGGGATCGCGTCCCACGCCCCCGAGGCCAGCGTCGCGGCTCAGGCCGGTCCGGACGCGGGAGAGAAGCCCGGCGCCCGCGAGGAGCTCCATCGGGTCGCGGCGGAGGGAGCGCCGTCCAAGCCGGGCGGCTCCGCCGCGCAGAGAGCCTTCTACGACGGCTCGCCCCGGCCCGCCGGCCTCCCGGCGGACGGGATCGACGAGTCCGCGGCGCTCCTGGGTCAGCTCGAGCTCGTGCGCGCGGGAACGGCGGGCCCCTTGCCCGATGCGGCGAAGCAAAGCCGCTACGTCCTGATCCCGGGCTTGAACTGGGATCTGCTCGGTTCCGAGTATTTCCGACCCAACCTCCGCAGGCTGGAGGAGCTCGGCCTCTCGGCAAGCATGGTCCGCACCGATCCCCTGGCCAAGGCGGCCGCGAACGTCGACGCGATACGCGCGGCCCTGGAATCGTCGGACGTGCCCGCCATCGTGATCACGCACAGCAAGGGCGGCCCGGATCTCGACGAGGCGCTCAAGCGCCTCCCGCATCTGTGGTCCAAGATCCGCCATATCGTCACGATCCAGGCCCCGCATCGCGGCACGCAGGCCGCGGACTTCTTCTCCTCCGACGCCGCCCGGCTCTGGTTCTACACTTTCGTCATGGCCGTCGGCCGGCTGCTCAATCCCCGGCGGATCGTCGCCACGAGCTTCTCCCACTGGCACGACGGCGTCCGAGAGCTCTCCACGCGCCATCGCGCCGGCCTCTCGTCCGCGCTGCGCGCGGCCCCGGACGGGGTCGGGGTCTTCTCGATCGCCACGCGCGCGCGGCCCTCGAGCCTGGTGGCCAGGCTCAAGGCCCTGCTCTTCCGCGCGCTGCACGAGAACGACAACGACGGCCTCGTGCCGACCGCCGGCTCCATCGTGCCGGGCTCGCGCTACGCCGTCCTGGACGACGTGGGGCACATGGCCCCCATCTCGGCCCCCACGTGGAGGACCAAGCTGGCGGCGACGGCCGCCCCCTACGCCGACTTCGCCGCGCACCTGACCGAAGCCATCGTGCGCTGGGTGCACTCGGACGGCCTCGTCCCCGTCCCCGCCCCCGTCCAGACGGCGGCGAAAGAGACCGCCGCCGTGGCCCCCCAGGTCCCCGGGAAGATCTTCCGCTCCCATCTTCGAAGAGCCCTCGTTCTCGGCATGAGCCTGGCGATATTCGCCCCGGCCCTCTGGACGGGGGTCCGGCTGACCGCGCTCTCCTATCAGGCGCCGACGGCGTTTCTCCTCGCGGCCGCTCTCGGGCTCGCGGTCTATGCGCCCCATGCCCTGGCATGGAGCATTTGGCACGCGCTGGCCGCTCCCGCGTGGATCGCTCGTCAGGCGGCGCGTGGGATTCGCGGGGACCTGCCGAGGCTCACGCCGCCCTTCCCCCGCTCCCCGGCGGCGCTGCTGGCTCTCGGGAGCGCTCTCGGCGCCGCGGCCGGCACCGCGGTCACCTTGGCTTTTTCCTCCTCCGCGAGCCCGCTCCTCCTGCACATCGCCCTGACGATATTCTCCGCGGCCGCGTTCGCCTGGGCGGGCTACCAGGCCTTCCGCCTCTTGCGGCCTCTGGCGCGCCTGTCGTTCGGCGCGGCCAAGAGGATTTCCTCGTCGCTCTCCCCGTCGAAATCCGTTTCTTTCGCCGCGGGCGCCCTTTTCGGTTTGGCTTTCACCGGCCTGCCTTTCCTCATCCCCTATTTCCCCAGGCTGCTTACGGGACAGACCGGGATCGTGGTTCTCCTGATGGGCTGGATCTTGTGGACGCTGTCGGAATCGCTCGGCGTGATCCGCGACTCCGCGCGGGCCCTCTGGCGAAGCCGGTTCGACATGCTCCCGCACAAGAAGAACGTGCTCCGCTACGCGGCGCGCCTCTTGCTGGGCCTAGGCCTGGGCGCGGTGCCGATCTTGTTTCCCGGTCCGATCGTGAAGCTGGAGTCGCGCCTGCTCGAGTCGGCCGCCCGGGAGGTGGCCGCTCGCAAGGATCTCATGGAGCAGCTTCCCCGGCAGTGGCAGTGGGCCGTCCGGCTGGCGGCCGAGGCCACGGAGATGGACGAAGGGGAGCTATTCCGAGACGCGGTATATCTCGAGACCCCGAACGCTCCGCCCGTCGGCCGGCTCGACTCCCGGACTCTCGCGCGCGTCTATACGCCGGCCGACGCGAAGGGCAAGCATCTGACCATCCTCATCTCGGGCGGCGCCCAGACCGTCGACGACCCCGGCAACGCCTCGCTGATGGCCGGTCTTTACCACGCCCTTTCCGCGCGAGGCGAACCCGTCATCTGGTTCCGTTCGGGCGATCCGCTGCTGCAGCTGCACGGCAGGACCGAGGCGGACGGGAAATTCGTCGAGGATGCCGAGATCGTCGCGGCTCACACCAAGAAGATCGCCGCCAAGATCATCCGGGATTCCCGCCCCTCGGGCGTCTCCATCGTCGGCTACAGCTGGGGAGGAGGCGAGATCGTCGATCTCTCCAAGGACCAAAGCTGGCTCCAAGGCTCCCGCGTGGAGCGGACGATCGCGATCGACCCCATACGCACCTCCTTGGCCTCGATGGGCGAGGCGGAGACCCGGCGCCCCGACTTCAATGGAAACCGGCATACCCAGATCTACCAGCAGGCCCCGCCGCGCGGCGACTGGTGGAACGTGACTTACTGGATGCATGAGCAAGGCTGGTCCTTGGACCTGAGCCGGACCCGGATCGAGATCCACGGGGCCCCGCTGGCCGATCCGCGGCGGGATGACCGCTCCGAGCAGGTCCAGGGGACGGATCACATGGGGATAGAGCTGGACGCGGAGGTCCAGGGGAGGGTCCTACGATATCTGCGCGACTGAGCGCCGTCGCCGCGCTCCTCCTCTGCGCCTTTCCCGCGGCCGCGGCTCCGGCAGCCGCCTTCCGTTGGGAGAATCCCCGCGTCTGCGCTCCCGGCAAGGACGTTTTGCGCAACGTCGGCGTGCGAGCCCCCTACGTCTACTCCGGCCGATTCCGCGGACTGCCGCTGGCGGTTGCGGGAAGCCGGCTCGACGATTATCGCGCGTACGTCGGTTCGGAGAACGCGGAGTTCATCATCCCGATCACCCGCGACCTGGAATCGGTCGTGGAGCCGGGAGACGTGCTCGTCTACGCGAAAGACGTGGATCGCGCGAGCGTCGCCGACTCCTTCACGCTGGGACACGAGCATACCGGGCTGGTCGTCAAGGATGCGAAGGGCTTCTGGGTAGCCGAGTCGCAGTACGGAGTCAATCAGCGCGTGGACAACCGCGCGCCCGCCCATGTCTTCCGCCTCAAGGCGGACTATCCCGACAGGACCAAGGTCCTCGAGAAGGTCAACCGCATCGGCATTTTCCTGGGCATGCCCGCCGCGCGAGGAGGGCATCCCGACTTCTACCAGTACGACGACGATCGCCTGACCCACATTCCCGACGACGTCCGGAGCCTCAAGGCGATGATGGACACCGGCCGATGCACGAGCCGGCTGAGCCTGTACTGCTCCGAGTTCGTGGCCCTCGTGCACGCGGCCTCGGGCATCGAGCCCATGCCCCGGATGTACTCGATGATGGTGGCCGTCAACGACTTGGAGCGCGCCATCCGCAGCGCCAACTCCGGGCAGTACCTCGGAGTCGAGACGGGGACCAAGGAGTGGCGGGCCATCGTGAACGCGACGGTCGACCGCTTCATCAGCGGCAATCCCGCGCTGCTTGCCTGGGCGGGGGTCAGCAAAGAGGAAGACCTGAAGCAGGCCAAGGAGACCTTGAAGCTGCTCCTCTGCGCCAAGCCGGGGCGGGAGCGCGAGCGCGTCCTGTCGGAGAACCCGTTCTTCTCCAAGGAGAAAGGGGAGATCATCGCGCCGTCGGACTTCTTCGTCGAGCCCTACGTGAGCGAGGGCAAGTACTGCTACGTCGGCACCTACGTGGCCGACCAATGGGGGCCGGAGAAGACGGCCGGTCCGGCCAATGTCCTGCCGAAGGCCCTCGAGATGGCGGCTCCCTGGCTGGCGCGCCCGGGCGCGCTCGGCCTCTGAGCCCCCAAGGACTACTATAATGGGGGCATGTCGGCGTCCTCGACGGTCCTCGTCACCGGGGCTTGCGGGTTCATCGGACGCCACCTCGTCGCCGCCCTCGCGGCGCAGGGCTGGAGCGTCCGCGCCCTAAGCCGAGATCCCTCGCGCGCCCCGCGCGAGGTCCGCGACGCCGCCGCGCTGCTGAAGGGAGACCTGCGCGACGCCGACGCGCTGCGCGAAGCGCTCCGCGGAGCGTCCGCGCTGGTCCATTTGGCCGCGGCCAAGGCGGACGAGCCGGAGAGCGTCGCGATCAACGTGGGCGGGGCGAAGAACCTGGTCGAGGCCTGCCGCGCGGCCGGCGTCGCGCGCGTCGTCAACGTCGGCACGCAGGCCTCCCGCATCCCCGGCGCCGGCCTCTACGGCCGCAGCAAGGCCGCGGCCGACGCCGTCTTCGCCGCCTCGGGGCTCGCGGTCACCACGCTGCGCCCCAGCCTGGTGTACGGCCCGGGCGACGCGGGCGCCTTCGGCAAGCTGGCCGGCGCCGTCCGGCGCCTTCCGCTCGTCCCGCTCCTGGGCGGCGCCGGAGCCCGGTTCTGGCCGGTGGACGCGCGCGACCTCTCCCGCGCCATAGCCGCCTGCCTGCGCGCGCCCTCCACCGCGGGCAAGACCTACGACGTCGGCGGCCCGCAGCCCGCGACCATGGCCGAGCTCGTCGCGCTGATCGGAGGACGCCTGGGCCGGCGCGCGCGAACGCTCCCGCTTCCCGCGGCTCCCTTCCTCTGGGCCGCGGAGCTGGGGCGCATGCTCTCCCCGCGCTTTCCGATCTCCCCCAGCAACATCATCGGGGCCGCGCGCAGCGCGCCCGACGCGGACTTCCAGGCGCTGTGGCGGGAGCTCGCGCTCACGCCCCGCTCCCTGGAGGAAGGCCTCCGCGAGGCCCTATGAAGCCCTGGGTCGTCGCGGGCTCCGGCCCCGCGGGAGTCGCCGCCGCCGGCGCGCTGGTGGAGCGCGGGCTGCCCGTCCTCATGCTGGACGCCGGCGCCGCGCTCGAGCCCGAGCGGCGCGCTCTCCGCGAGCGCCTGGCCGCGCGGGAGCCCGCCCAGTGGGACGGCGAGGCCCGGACGCTTCTGGACGGGCCCGAGGACCCGGAGCGGCGCCTCAAGCTCTCCTTCGGCTCGGACTTCGCCTACGCGCTCGAGGAGCTCGCGGGAATCCGCCAGGACGGGACCCGCTGCCTCCTCTCCTTCGCCAAGGGCGGCTTGAGCAACGTCTGGGGCGCCGCCGTGCTGCCCAGCGCCGCCGCCGAGCTCGAGGGCTGGCCGGTCTCCGCCGCCGAGCTGGCGCCCCATTACGCGAGGGTCTCCGAGCTGGTCGGACTGGCGGGAGCCAAAGACGACCTCGAGGAGCTCTTCCCGTTCCATGCCCCGCCCGCGCGCCCCGCGCGCCCGAGCCGGCGCGCGGCGGCGCTCCTCGCGGCCATGTCCCGGCGCCGCGACCAGCTCCGCGCCGACGGGATCCGCTTCGGCGCCTCGCGCCTCGCCCTGCGCTCGCGCGGCGACGGGGCGCGCGGCGACTGCCGCTACTGCGGCCATTGCCTCGCCGGCTGCCCCTACGGCGCCATCTGGAGCGCGGAGAGCGCGGTGGAGGAGCTGCGCCAGGCGCCCAACTTCCGCTACCGCGCGGGCCTCAAGGTCTTGTCCGTTTCCCGCGATCCCGCGGGCGGCATGCGCGCGCGCTGCCGCGCCCTCGACGGCGGCCAGGAGGTCCTGGTCGAAGCCGAGCGCGTCTTCCTCGCCTGCGGCGCGCTCTCCACGGCCCGGATCGCCATCGACTCCCTCGGCGCCCACGGCCGCGACCTCTCGCTGCGCTACCAGCCCTACTTCCTCCTGCCCATGATCTCGGCCGAGGCCTGCCCGGGCTCGGGCGAGGAGGCCCTGCACGCTCTCGCCCAGCTCTTCGTCGAGATCCAGGACCCGTCGATCTCCAAGCGCCTCGTGCATCTGCAGGTCTACACCTACAACCCCTTCATCCGGCGGCGGCTGGAGGGGACGCTGGGAGCCCTCGGCCGCGCCTTCCCGTCCGTGCGGCGGGGCCTCGAGGACCGCTTGAGCGCGATCCAAGGCTACCTGCACTCGGACGAGGCCCGCCCGATCCGCCTGCGCTCCGAACCCGGGCCCGACGGCGCGCGCCTGGCGCTCGAGTGCCCCCCCGACGCGGCGGTGCGCGCCGCCCTGGGCCGCGTCGTCGCGAAGCTGGCCCGCCACCGGCGCGCGCTCGGCGCGACGCCCCTGCGCCTCATGCTTTACCGGGGGACGCCCGGCGAGGGAAACCACATCGGCGGCGTCTTCCCCATGCGCGCCTCCCCGAAAGAGCTGGAGACCGACCGGCTCGGCCGCTTCGCCGCCCTGCCCGGGCTCCACCTGGCGGACGCCTCGGTGCTGCCGGCGCTCCCGGCGACGACGCTGACCTTGACGGCGATGGCCAACGCCCGCCGGATCGCCGCGGAGGCCGCGTGAGGACCTGGTGCTTTTTCGCCCTCGTCATGGCCGGGTGCGCCCGGACCATGGTCGTGCCGCCCACGTCCGTCTCGAAGCCGACCTCGGCTCCCGAAAGCTGGAGCCGCGTCCTGAGCCGGCGCGTCGACGCCCGGGGCCGGATCGACTTCGCCGGCCTCTACGCCGACTCCGCCGACCTCGACACCTTCCTCGGCTGGGTGGCGCGGGTGAGCCCCGCGTCCCAACCCGGCCTGTTTCCGACCCGGGCGGACCGGCTGGCCTACTACCTCAACGCCTACAACGCCTGGGCCCTCAAGGCCGCGGTCTCCTCGGGCACCCTCCCCGAAGAGCGCATGGAGTTCTTCCTTCTATTGCGCGCGACGGTGGGAGGCCGCGCGATCTCCCTGCGCTCGCTGAAAAAATCGGAGATCGACCCCCTGGGCGAGCCGCGGACCGTCTTCGCGCTGTCGGACGGGACGATCGGAGCCCCGCGGCCTTTCTCCGAGCCCTTCGAGGGGCCGAAGCTCGAGGAGCAGCTCCGCGCGGCCGAGCGGAGCTTCCTCAACGACGAGCGCCTGGTGCGCTATGACGCCGACGGCGGAGTCGTCCGCGTCGCCGCCAGGCTGCGCGAGCGCCGACGGGAGCTCCTCGGCAAGGGCGGCGACTGGCTGGCCTTGCTCAACGCTTTCCGCGACAAGCCGATCCCGCCGGGCACGCGCGTCGAGTTCCTGCCCGACGACGCGGACCTCAACCGGCAGCCGGACCCAAGCGTTCTACAACCCTAGAAGTCGAAGGACAGGCCGAGGCTGAGGTACTCCTCGTGCCCGCTGTAGAACTGGCCGAACTGGGAGTGCCCGTCGTAGTAGTCGAGGTGCGTGCGCAGGGCCCGCACCACGTGCGGGAACCCCAGGTAGAGGCCGAGCTCGGTGTTGGAGTCGACGTTCCAGGCGGAGCGCCCGTGCGAGGTGAAGTCCTGGGCGAGATAGACCCAGGAGGGATGGCCCGCGAACCAGCCCAGGTCGCTCGTGCGCGCCTCCGCGCCGAACTGCAGGGCGCCGTGCTGGCGGGACGGGATCGAGTGGAGCAAGGCCGTCGCCCCGGCATAGCCGCGGAAGTGCTCGAGGAAGTCATAAGAAGCGGTCGCGCGCAGGCCCTCGATGCTGTAGCGGTTCCCCGTGTTCCCCGTGCGCCGGATGTAGTCGTCGCCGAGGTGGGAGCTCTCGTGGTAGAGCATGACCCGTCCCGACCACGGCCCCCGGCGGGCTTCCACCGGCAGGTTGACGAAGAAGTCGGCCCCCTGGAACTCGTTGACCCCCCCGGAGAGGCGGAAGCGGGAGTAGGCCATGCCCGCCAGGTTCCACTGGACGTCCGTGCCCGTGCCGTTCACGTCGCTCCAGCGCAGCAGGCCCCAGGTGTTCCCGAGGGCCGCGTCGGCGAAGCTCGAGCCGTCGCGGTGGTAGTAGGAGAGGCTGGTCTGGATCTCCCGCGGGTCCGCCAGGAGCCGGTGGAAGAGCTCCTCGGAGAGCGGGAACATCGCCGGCTCGGCCGCGCGCGCGGCCGCCGGCGCGAGGAGCAGCGCGAGAGCGAGGAAACCCCGAAAACGAAGCATCTTCAGAGCTTCGCGTGCGTGCCGTCGCAGAACGGCTTGTTGCCGGACTGCTTGCAGCCGCACCAGGCCACGCGCTTGGCTTCGGTGATCTCGACGATGATCGGGGTCTTGCCCGTGTTCTTGCGGGCGTGGGAGCCGTCGCAGTACGGCTGCTTCTCCGACTCGCCGCAGGCGCACCAGGCCACCTTGCCCGGCTTCTCGTCCCTCACGTACGGCCCCTTCTGGATCGGCATCGTTCCTCCTCTCTACTTCGTCGGCGCGTCCTGGAGCGAGCGCTGCAGCGCCGCCAAATCGGTGACCGGCATCTCGCAGGCGAAATTGCGGCACACGTACGCGGCGGGCTTGCCCTTGAGCGGGACCATGCCGCGCAGGGCGCCGAGGCGGCGCGACAGCCGGGCGCGGTCGCTCTCGTCGCGCAGGACGATGAGCGCCTGGGTCGGCAGGAACCGGCCGTTGACGGCACGGAGCATCTCCAGCGCGGCGGGGTCCTCGGGATTCCCCGCGATGACGACCTGGCGCGGCTTCTGGGTGCCCCAGTCCAAGGCCTGCAGCATGCGCATCAAGGAGCGCGGCTGGTCCCGCAGCTGGGCGCCGAAGCGCTCCATGGTCTTCTCGGCCGCGTCGCGCAGGTCCGTCCGATCGGTGAGCTGCGCCAGGCGCAGGAGGGCCAGAGCGGCCGCCGAGGAGGCGCTCGGCTCGACGCCGTCCGAGTCCTCCATGACGCGGTAGAGGAGCTCGGGGCCCGCGCCCTCCGCGGTCATATAGAAGCCGCCCTTGCCCCGGTCATAGAACAGGGCGAGCATGGAGTCGGCCAAGTCGCCCGCCCACTCGATCCAGGCCGGATCGTGATCGGCCTCGTAGAGGTCGAGAAGGCCGCCCAACAGGAAGGCGTAG
>DATLOS010000666.1:0-2067 GCA_035536155.1 Elusimicrobiota bacterium | reverse complement strand
GCTCGGTGGCGTGGAACTTCCGCCAGAGCTTCCACGCGATGGCGCCGCCCAGGCCGAGGCAGGCGACGATGATGCCCAGCAGGAGCGCCTTGCGAAGTCCCGCGCCGCCGGCCGAGGGGGGAGGGGCCTGCGGGGCGCGGGCCGGGCGGGGTCCCTTGGGGCCCGCTCCGACGGCGGCGCCGGGGCCGCCGAGCCGGCGGGGCGCGTTCAACGGTTTCTGTTCGTCGCTCATGGGATCCCGCTTTCTACTTGTTGGGGGCCTTCGGATCCTTGGGCGCCTCGGCGGCGCCCAGCGCCACGAGCTCCTTCGCGGCCTGCTCGGCGATCGCCGACTTGCCGTACGCGCGCTTGATCTCCGTCAGGTACGCGGTGGCGCGCTGCTTGTACTCGTCCTTCGCGTCCGCCTTCTCGTTGGCGTTGCCCATCAGGACGTAGCACTTCGCGCCGGTCAGGAGCGCCAGGGCGTAGTCCTCGCCCTCCTCCTTGCCCGCGGGCGGGCCGAGCGCGATCGCCTGGACGCAGACCATCAGGATGTCGCGCCACTTCGTCTTGTCCTTCTCGTTCTTCTTGAGCAGGATGTCGGCCATCCAGGCGCCCGCCGCCTGGACGAGCGCCGGAGGATTGGCGGTCTTCTCCTCCAGGAGGCGCTTGCACGTGGACTCCAGCTCGTCCATCTTCTTGAGCCCGCGGATGCAGCGGAGGCCGAAGAGCTTCGCGTCCGCCGCGAACGGGGAGGCGGGGTTGCTGGCGACCTTGTCGAAGCTCACGCGGGCCGCGTCGAACTCGCCCGCGGTGTACTTGAGCTTGGCGAGCTCCAGTTCGGCCTGGCTGCCGACCGGCTCGGGCTCGCCCTTCATTTCCTTCAGGATGCCCTCATAGGCGTCGCCGCCCTTCACCTTCGCGAGCTCCAGGGAGCGCTGGAAGGAGTCGATGCGGAGCCAGCAGTCGCCGCACTCGTTCCGGAGCTGGCGGTACTTCTCGATCGCCTCGCCGGGCGAGCCCTTGAGGGCGATGGCCTGCGCCCACTGGAAGATGACGAACTGCTTGTGGAGGTCGCGCGCCTTCTTGGCCGCGATCTCTTCGAGCGCCGGGGCGTAGTGGTTGATCGCCTTGTCGTACTGGCTGGCGGCCATCGCGGCGTCCGCCTTCGCCATGCTGGGCGGCTTGTCGCCGAGCTCGACGCCGGCCACGTCCTCCTTCTTCGCCGTTGACACCTTGCCGGCGCCTTCGGAGTACGTGATCGACTGCGAGGTCATGGCGGTGACCTTGGCCTTCACCTCGGTGCCGTTCCGGAGCCGGACGACGTCCTGGGCTTCCGCGGCCGCGGCCAGTCCGAGCGCCAGGACCGTCGCGAGAGTCGCCGTGCGTGTGAGTTTCATGAAAGGGTCTCCTGGTTTACTTGATGCTCTTCATTGCCTTGTTGATGACCGCCAGCCCTTCCGTGCCGTTGAAGCGCTGCTGCGCCTCCTCGAGCTTGGAGCGGGCCTCGGCCCCGGACCCCGCCTCGGCCACCACCTTCTCGGCGGCCGACACGGCCTTCTGGTTGATCGTGGTGATCTCCTGTTCGATCTTGGAATGGAGCAGGGGGTCCTGGGCGACCTCGCCGAACTTCCGCCATTCCCGGATCGCCTCGGCGTAGTGACCCTCGCCGAGGTGGGACTTCTCGATCCGCGCCTTGGTGACGTTGTAGTCCTTCTGCCAGTCGCCCTGACTCTCGGTGGCCACCCAGCGGCGCAGGTCTTCCTTGATGTCCTTGAGCGTCTTCTTCGCGCTGGTGGCGCCGTACTGGCTCTCGAGCTGGAGGCACTCCTGCCAGAATCCGTTGGCCTTCGCCATGGCGGTCTGGTCGGCCACCGCGGCGTCGACCTTCCGCTTGAACTCCGCGACCTTCGTCGCGCCGTCGCGGTCGAGGTTGACCTGCGTGCGGGCCATGTTCGCGCAGGCTTCGAGGGACTTCAGGCGCGAGCTCTTGCGGGAGCGCGGATCCTTCAGGGCGTCCTCGGCGATGTCGAGGGCCACGCGGTACTCGCCGCGCATGAAGGCTTCCTGGGACTTGTTGATGGCGGT
>DATLOS010000665.1:0-3469 GCA_035536155.1 Elusimicrobiota bacterium | reverse complement strand
GAATGGGAGACGGAGAAAAAGCCGACCACCAAGAGCGGCCAGAGGAGCAGCTGTCGCAGCCGCCGGTCCTCGGGAGCGCCTAAGGTGAGCGAGTCGCGCGCCGCGGCGAAGGCCGGGAAGGTCCAGGGCAGGAGGCCGACGAGGACGACCGGCGCGAAGTAGTACCACGGACCCGCGCGGTTGTAGCGCTGGGTCAAAAAGCGCGCGAAGTGCTGCTCGATGACGAAGAGGCGAAAGAAGCCCGGATGCAGGCGCTCCATGGCGAGGAACCAGCCCCCGATAAGGACCGCGAAGAGCCAGGGCCCGGGGCCCGCGAAGAGCCGCGCGGCGCCCCGCCGCAGCTCGGGAAACAGGAGGGCGAGCCCGGCGAGCCACGCGAGCGGGAGCACGGCGCCGATGAGGCCCTTGGCGAGTATCGCCAGCGCCATCGCCAGCCAGGCGCAGGTCCCCGCCCAGCGCGCGTCGGCGGGACGGTGCAGGGCGCGCAGGATGAAGGCGGTGGCCCACAGCAGAAGGGCGCTCACCGCCATGTCGGGCGTGATGAGGTGCGAGAGCGCCAGGAACTGGATGCAGCTGCCCAGGGCCAGCGCCCCCAGCGCGCCGGCCTGCGGCGAGAAGAGCCAGGCTCCCAGCCAGACGGTGCCGGCGAGGCTCAGGAGCGCCAGGAGGACCAACGGGACCCGCGCCGCTGCCTCGTTTACGCCGAAGATCCGATACGACGCCGCGCCCAGCCAGTAGATGAGCGGCGGCTTTTCCAGATACTCGAAATAGTCCAGGCTGGGAGTGGTCCAGTTCCGGGACTCGGCCATTTCCCGGGGGACCTCCGCGTAGCGCGCGTCGTCGACCTCCCACGCGGAGTGGGAGAGGCTCCACAGCGGCGCCGAGAAGGCCAGCGCCAAGGCCAGGGCGAGGGGCGTTCTCAAGGGCGCAGGAGGACCTTGCCGAATTGGCGCCGCGCGGCGAGGTGCTCCTGGGCGGCCCGCGCTTCGGCGAGCGGGAAGGCGCGGTCGACGACGGGCTTGAGCCGCCCCTGGCCGAAGAGGGCGGCGACGCGCCGCAGCTCGGCCAGCGTGCCCATGCGCGCGCCGACGATCCGCAGCTCCCGGCTGAAGACGTAGCGCAGGTCGAGCTCGGGGTCGTGGCCCGCGGTCGCGCCGCAGGTGACGAGGGTCCCCCCCGGCCGCAGCGCCTTGAGCGCCTCCGAGAACACCCCCTTGCCGACGTGCTCGAACACGACGTCGAGGCCCTCGGGCGCCAGCGCGCGGAGCTTGCGCTCCCAGGAGGCGTCCATCAGGAGGCCGTCGTCCGCCCCCAGGGCCTTCGCGGAGGCGAGCTTGCCCTCGGAGGTCGAGGCGGCGATCACGGTGGCCCCGGCCAGGCGCGCGATCTGGATGGCCGCGACGCCGACGCCGCTGCCCGCCCCGACGACCAGGACGCGCTGGCCCGGCCCCAGCCGGGCCAAGGTCATCAGCATGTGCCAGGCGGTCAGGAAGGCCAGCGGAAAGCTCGCCGCCGCGTCGAAGTCGAGGCCGGCGGGCATGGGGATGAGGTTCGTCGCGGGGACGGCGGCCAGCTCCGCGTAGCCGCCCCAGCCGCCGTTGGCGCCCAGGATGCCGTAGCGCTCGCAGAGGTTGTCCTCCCCCGCGAGGCAGCGCGCGCAGCGCCAGCAGGAGCGTCCCGGGGAGACGACGACCTTGGCGCCGAGCAGGGCGCCGCTCACGCCGGGGCCCAGGGCCGCGACCTCGCCGGCGATGTCGTTGCCCAGGACGTGCGGGAGGCGGATCTTGTAGGCGGGGATGCCCTCGCGCACCCAGATGTCGAGGTGGTTGAGGGCGCAGGCCCGCACGCGGACGAGGACTTCCCCCTCTCCCGGCTTCGGATCGGGGAGGTCCCCGTAGGCGAGGACCTCGGGCCCGCCGAACTTCTCGATGCGGACCGCTTTCATCTAGAAGCGGTCCGACGGCTCACGAGACGGTGGCCCGCTCCGCGGAGTTCTGGCAGCCGATGCAGTAGCGCGCGAAGGGCAGGGCCTTGATGCGGGGCTTGGCGATCGGCTTCTGGCAGGACTCGCAGATGCCATAGGTGCCCTTGTCCATCTTGCGCAGGGCGCCTTCGATCTGGTCGAGGGTGGTGCGCTCGTTGTCCGACACCTCGAAGAGGATGTCCTTCTCGATGGACTGGCCGGCCTGGTCCGCCTCGTCGCCGACCTCCTGGATCGCTCCAATGTCCTGGTTCTTGCGCATCGAGCGCAGGATCAGGTCGCGCTTGTCCACCAGCGTCTTGCGGATAGCGGCGAGCTCGCTCTTCGAGACGGGCGACTCGGCGCCGGCGGGACGGCGGGCGGCGACGGCGGCAGCGGTCTTCTTCTTGGGCATGGTCGTCACCTCTATAGTGATGGGCGCTAGAGTGTAAGCGCGCGGGCGCGCCGTGTCAAGCGACGGGAGGTCACTCCAAGATGAGGAGTTGGCCGCCGATGTGCTTGGGGTGGATCTGGCAGAACATCTTAAAGAGCCCGGCCTTGTCCGCGACGAACTCCACGGCCCGGGGCTCGCCCTTGAACACTTTCTCGACGACCTTGAACTCGGGGATGGAGAAGCCGTGCTCGCCGGAGGGCGCGTTGTTGACCAAGGTGATGCGGATCTTCTCGCCCTTCTTGGCCACGAGCAGGCCGGGAAGCCAGATCTTGGTGCCCTCGTACTCCAAGTTCATGAGCGTGAACTCGCGAGCGGCGCCGGTGGGCGCCGCACCCTGTTTAGGTGCCGCCGAATCCTTCTGGGAGTGGGCCGGGCGCAACGCGACGAGCGTGGCGAGGCAGGAAAACAGCGCGACCAGGGAGATCTTTTTCATGGCGCTATCTAACCATTTATCGCGCGTCGGGTTCCACGCCGGAGCGGCGCAGGAGGCCGGAGAACGTCTCGGAAAGCATGGAGAGCATCTCGTCCTTGGCGCGCAGGGAGGCGCGCAGCTGCTCGCGCTCGCGGGCCCACTCCTGGGCGTCGGGACCGGCGCGGCTCTCGAGGGAGGCGAGGTGGCGGGCCAAGGCCTCGAGCTGGCGGCGCAGGTCCTGGGCGGCGCTCTCCGCCAGGCGGCGGGCCTCGACGGCCTCCTGGAGCTCCCGGTCGCGGCGGGCCGACTCGGCGGCCGACTCCCGGGCGCGCAGCCCCTCGTCGGCCAGCGCCCGCGTCTGGGCGTCGCGCTCGAGCTCGAGGGACTCGAGGCGGCCCTTGAGCCGCTCGAGCTCCCGCCGCAGGGCGTCGCGCTCCTCGAGGATCGGAGCGGCGTCTTCCTTCTCGCGCAGGCGCGCCAGGAGCGCCGCGCGCTCCTCCTCGAAGTCGCGCAGAAGCTGCTCGCGGGCCTGCGGGGAGCGCTCCAGGGCCTCCGTCAGGCGCCGGGCGGCCTTGGCCAGCTCCTCCGCCGTATCCCGGGCGCGGGCTTGCTCCGCGGCGGTCGCCGCGAGAGCGCCGGCCGC
>DATLOS010000664.1:0-2078 GCA_035536155.1 Elusimicrobiota bacterium | reverse complement strand
GAGCATATGCCGGCCGGCCGCCTCCGGCGCGTCGAAGGAGGTCAGCTTCTCCAGGCCCGGCACGACCACGGCGCCCTCCTCTTCGAGGGAGGACACCGTGTGGATGCCGTCTTTCGTAGTATGGAGCAATATCCGGCCGTGGCCGGTCTCCAGGAAGTTCGGGAACGAGCTCACGCCCGGGATGCGCCGGGCCCGCCCCTCGCTCGACTCGTAAAGAAGATTCGTCCCATCCTGCTCCTCCGTGACGAAAAACACCCGGCCGGCGACGTGGCGCGGCGTGATGCTTTTCTTCCCCGACAGCCCGGGCACCGCGGCGGCGCGGCCGTCGCGAAGCTCGTAGAGCGTTCGAGAGTCCGCCTTCTCCTCCGCGGCGTGGACGAAGGCCCGGCCCCCGGCGATATGGGGGACTCCGAAGGAGACCTTGGCCTCCAGGCCCGGCACCGGCTCGAGCGCCAGGCCGCGGATCGCGTGGTAGCTCTGGCGTCCGTCCTCTCTCGGCAACGCGATCCAGGCTTCTCCCCCCGGCCCCGGGAGCAGGCCGCGGGCCGCGACTTTCTGAAGCCCGGCGACGGGCAGCAGGGCGTCGCCCTTGAGCTCGAAATAGCTCCGGAGGCCGTCCGCGTCGTCGAGGCCGACCCAGAGCCGGCCGCCGATCTCCAGCGGTCCGATCATCGAGCCGAGCGGCCTTCGGGCCAGCCCGGGGACCGGGAGCCAGGAGGAGCCCTTGAGCTCGAGGAGGCTCTGCTCTTCGTCTTCCTGGACCTCGACGAAGACGCGCCCGTCCTGGGTGACGATGCTGCCGATCTCGGTCTTGTCCCTCAGTTCCGGCACGGGAAAAGCCTGCCTGTCCCGGACCTCGAACAGCGTCCAGCGGTCCGAGGCGGTTTGGGCCTTCGCCCAGAGGCGCCCGCCGGCCGGCGCCGGGGTGTAGGCGTTGACCAGGTTCTCCAGGCCTTGGATCGGGACGGCCTGCTCCGGCAAGATCTCGTAGATGGTGTCGGTGGTGTCGGGGTGGATGACGCGCGCGAACAGGCGGCCGCCTTTCTCGTCGAATGAGTTCGCGCCCGGCAGGCCGGGGACCGGGCTCGCGCGGGTTCCGCGGATTTGATAAAGCCGGCTCTCGCCGCCATAGCCGACAGTGACCCAGTAACGCCCTCCCTGCCGCACGATGCTCCGGATGCCGGTCTTCTCCTGCAGGCCGGCGATGGGGATCTTCTCCGCTCCGCGCAGCTCGTAAAGGCTCTCCCGTCCCTCGCTCCGGATCGTCGTGAAGGTCCGTCCTCCCGCGCGGCTCATATTCGGCGCCAGGGGAGACTCGGTGGCTATCGTCTCCGGCGGCATGTGGGGCAGGAGCCGCAGCGCGGCGGCGATCCGATCCAGCTGCAGGCCCAACTCCAGAGGGAGGACGCCCGAGTCGAGGGAGCGCCGGATCAGGGGCGCCGCCAGGGCCTGGGCGGAGGGCGGGAGGGCCGCGAGTTTCTCGAGGAGCGCGCGCGGGCTCTCGGCGTCCGTCGGCTTCGCGCCGCGGACGTCCAGAAGCATCGCCTCGACCAAGCGTGCGACATCCGCGGAGGAGAAAAACGGGTTCGGGCCCAAAGCGGCCTCGGCCGGGGGCCTGTCCCCGTAGCCGAGCCAAGCGCCCAGGATCAGGTTGAGGAGGACCGGCGCCTGGCCGAGCAGGCTGCGGGAGCGATAGAACTGCTCGGCCGCGCGGCCGAAGAGGAGCAGGCGCTCGCCCAGACGCACGAAGGGGCGGGCGAGGTCCGCGGACCACAGGCTCTTGCCCGAGCCCGGGAGCGGCTCGCCGCCCACGGTGGCGGGGTCGAAGTCCCAGAGCCGGGAGTCGAGGACGACCGGCCGCCGTCCGGCCAGGGCCTCGGGCGCCAGCCAGGCGCCCGCCTCCTGGTCCTTGAGGGCGGGGAGGACGACGAAACGGGTCTTGTCGAGCCCCTCCAAGGCCTTGCGCAGGGACTCGCGCAGGTGCAGGAAGAGGTCATCGTCTTTCTTGAGGCTGCGCACCCGATGGGACTCTTGCAGGGCGTGCGTCGCGGCGGCCAGGCTGTTGACGACGGGAGCCA
>DATLOS010000663.1:0-5198 GCA_035536155.1 Elusimicrobiota bacterium | reverse complement strand
ACCTCGTAGCCCACGCCCGCGGCCTCCACGACCGCGTGGTCCGTCCCCTTCTCCAGCAGCGTGCCGCGCAGAAAAGCGATCATCCCCGTCCCCCGATCCTGTCCAGGACCTTGAACGCCTTGTGGCGGCTCGCGCGCAGGTGGCAGAGGCCGATCGCGGCGGCGTCGGCCACGTCGTCGGGGCGCAGGATCTCCTTCAAGGCCAGCGCGGCCTGGACCATCTTCTGCATCTGCGGCTTCTCCGCCGCGCCCGAGCCGGTCAGCGAGATCTTCACCTGGCGCGGGTTGTACTCGTGCACCGGCGCCTGCGCCTGGCACGCGGCCAGGAGGATGACGCCGCGGGCCTGCATCGTGGCGCGCACCGACTGCGCGGCCTTGAGGAAAAAAAGCTCCTCGATCGCCATGCACTCCGGACGATGCTCGGCCAGGACGGCCGCGAGCGCGGCGTGGATCTCCCGGAGCCGGAAAGGGAGGGGGAGGCCCGCCGCCGTCCGGATGATGCCCGAGGCCGAAAGACGCGCCCCCTGAGGGCCGCCTTCCAGCACGGCCCAGCCCGTGTCCGCCATCCCCGGGTCTACGCCCAGGACCTTCATCTTATTTCTGCAGCGCGGCCAAAACGCTGTCGGGGATGTCGAAGTTGGCGTAGACCTTGGAGACGTCGTCGTGGTCCTCGAGCGCCTCCATGAGGGCCAGCATCTTCTCGGCTTGGGCGCCGTCGAGACCCACGGTGGTCTTGGGGATCATGGTGATCTCGGCGGTCTCGGTCGCGATGTTCTTCGCCTTGAGCGCGGCGACGACCGGGTCGAAGGCCTCCGGAGCGGTGATGATCTCGTGGTTGTCGCCCGCCTTGCGCAGGTCCTCGGCGCCGGCGTCCAGGACGAGGCCCATGAGCTCGTCCTCGCCGATCGCGGAGCCCTTCACCTCGATGCGGCCCTTCTTCTCGAAGAGGAAGGCGACGCAGCCCGGCGAGCCCATGTTGCCGCCGTGGTTCTCATAGATCTTGCGCACCTCGTTGGTGGTGCGGTTGCGGCTGTCGGTCGAGCCCTCGCAGAACACCGCGACGCCGCCGGGGCCGTAGCCCTCGAAGGTCAGCTCCTCGAAGACCACGCCCGGGATCTCGCCGGTGCCCTTCTGCACCGCGCGCTTCATGTTCTCCGCGGGCATGTTCGAGGCGCGGGCGTCGTCGAGCGCCTTCCTCAGGCGCGGGTTGCCGCCGGGGTCGCCGCCGCCGATCTTGGCCGCGATCGTGATCTCGCGCACGATCTTGGTCCAGACCTTGCCCTTCTTGGCGTCGAGCGCCGCCTTCTTGTGCTTGATGCCCGCCCAGTGCGAGTGTCCGCCCATCAATCCTCCGGTGCCGCCGATAAATTGTAACACATCGCGCGCCGTCGGGGCGCCCTTGACGATCCGACCCTAAATCGTCAACACTCGCGCATGCCCGAGACGAAGGCGCCGGCCAGGCCGTTCCTGACGAGGCTCTGGGGCGTCCTGCGCGAGGCGCTCTCGGCCCTGCGCGAGGGCAGGCTCCTCGACTTCCTCGAGCAGCGCTGGGTCTACCGCTTCGGGAGCAGGAGCCGGCTCTTCTCGTACCACTACGAGAAGAACACGTGGGGCAGCGAGGAGAGCGTGTCGGGACCCGGGTCCACCCTCCAATACACGGAGAGCATCCGCCGCGAGCTCCCCGGCCTGGTCGCGGAGCTGGGCGTCTCGCGCATACTCGACGCCCCCTGCGGGGACTACAACTGGTTCGGGCACATCGCCTGGCGCGGCGAGATCGACTACATCGGCGGCGACATCGTGGAGGCCCTGGTGGAGCGCAACCGGTCCCGCCACGGCGGCCCGCGCGTGAAGTTCGTCCCGCTGGACATCGTGCGGGGGCCCCTGCCCGCCGCCGACCTGTGGCTGTGCCGGGATTGCCTCATCCACCTCTCGAACCGGGAGGCCCTCCTGGCCGTGGACGCCTTCCTGCGAAGCGAGATCCCTTATCTCTTGACGGCGACCTATCCCGAGTGCCGGCGAAACGACGACATCGTCACCGGCGCCTTCCGCGAGCTCAACCTGCTCCTGCCGCCGTTCGGCTTCCCGCCGCCTCGCCGCACCCTCGAGGATTGGATCGAGGGCTACCCCGTCCGCCAGCTCGGCCTCTGGAAGCGGGAAGAGCTGCGGGACGCCCTGGCCTCCAAGAGTCGTTGACACCGCGAGGGCGAGGGCAATACAATCCTCATAGGGCGCCTGTAGCTCAACGGATAGAGCAGCGGTCTTCGGAACCGCTGATGGGGGTTCGATTCCCTCCAGGCGCATTTCACTCTTGAAACCAAAACGTAACCAATTCGCGCGAGGAGACCGCTAGAATGCAGGCCATGAAAATCCTCCTCTCCTGCATCGGCGGCGCCATCCTGGGCGGCGGCGTCGCGGCCTTCGCGAGCACCTCCGTGTACGCCGACCTCGCACCCGGCCTCGAGCCCGACAGCGCCTACGCCGCGACCGACCCGGACTTCGTCCCGCTCAACAACATCTTCCACCCCGCGCACGGCGAGAAGGCGACCTTCCGCTATGTCCTCGCCCAACCCGGGCCGGTGACGCTGCGCATCTACACCCGCACCGGCACCTTGGTGGCCACCTTGGTCGACGAGGTGCGTCCCGCGGGCACGAGCTCGGTCGACTGGACCGGCGTCAACCAGGCGGGAGAGACGGTGGCGAGCGGGGTCTACCTGGTCCGCATCGTCGGCCCCGGCCTCGCCCGGACCCAGAAGGCGGTCGTGGTGAAGTGAGCCGTCCCGCGCGCGCCGCGGCCGCTCTCCTCGTCCTCGCCGCGGCCCGGGCGGGCGCCACCACCCAGGGCGAGAACCCGGGCGTCACCGCCGCGCAGGTCCTCCAGATCCCGCTCGGCGCGCGCGCCATGGGCATGGGCTCGGCCTTCACCGGAGTGGCCGACGACGTCTCCACGCTCTACTACAACCCCGCCGGCCTGAGCAACCTGGGATATCGCGAGGTGAGCTTCATGCACCTCAAGGGCCTCGAGGACCAGACCCTCGACTACTTCGCCGGAGCCAGCCCCCTGCCCTTCACGGGCCTCATGGGCCTGGGCTACGCGACGCTGGGCGGGAGCATCCTGTGGGCCGACCAGGGGCAGATCGTCTACAACCCGGCGGACTCCGCGGGCAACATCCTCTCCACGCAGAACCTGCGCGCGGGCGGCGACTTCGTGGCCACGCTGGGCTACTCGGAGCGCGTGGCCTCCTGGGACTACGAGGCGGGGCGGGAGTCCTACCCCACCGACCATTTCCTGGGCGCCAACGTGAAGTTCATCCGCTCCACCCTCGCCCAGTCCTACAGCGCCACCGCGGTCGCGGCCGACGCCGGCTACTTCGCGAAGGTCCCGGACTTGGGTCTCGCGGGAGGGCTCAGCCTCTCGAACATGGGCACCCACATGCGCTACACCGACGGCGGCATAGCCGACCCGCTTCCCCTGACGGCCCGCCTCGGGCTCTCCTACGCCCCCCGCTTCCTGGAGGACCTGCGCAACCCTCCCGGCCAGAAGCTGGTCTTCGCCGGCGACGCGCAATACCTCTACTACGAGCACCTCGCCCGGGGCTACGTCGGCCTCGAGTACACGGTCTACGGCCAGGAGTGCCTGCGCCTGGGCTACCAGCTCAACAACGACGTCGGCGGCGTGACCTTCGGCTTCGGCGTCGGCTGGCAGCGCTTCCAGTTCGACTACGCCTGGACCGCCTCCTCCGAGTTCACCGACACCCACCGCTTCAGCGTGAGCTACCGCTTCGGCGGGGTCTCCCGGCGCGCGCGCGAGGCCCATCATCGGCCCCGGATCGAGGACTTCCCGGAGAGCGGCCCGGACCGCCAGACCCTCGAGCAAGCCGTCCCGCAGACCATGGACGCCCCGCCGCGGCGCCCCTCGCCCGAAGGCCGCCCGCTGTCGCCGGGCTGGATTTACTGAGCCGCCCCTGTTACACTGAGGGGGCAAGACATCATGACCGGCGAAGTCCTCGTCTTAAATCGAAACTTCTACGCCATCGAGGTCGTGGACTGGCAGCGGGCCCTGGGGCTCGTCTACCTCAACCGCGCCATGGTGGTCGACGACGCTTGGCGCACCTACGACTTCGGCAACTGGCTCGACCTCTCCCAGGGCATGCGGGAGCACCCCGCGGGCTTCGTGCACACGCCCTCGGTCAAGATCGCGGTGCCCGAGGTCATCGCCCTCAAGGTCTTCGGCGAGGTCCCGCGCCGAGAGGTCACCTTCTCCCGGCGGAACATCTACCACCACTACGGCTACCACTGCTGCTACTGCGGCAGGCGCTTCCCCACGACCGACCTGAACTTGGACCACATTCTCCCGCGCTCGCGCGGAGGCCGCAGCGACTGGGCCAACGTGGTGACCTCCTGCATCCGCTGCAACATGCGCAAGGGCAACCGCCTCCCGCAGGAGGCCGGCATGAAGCTGCTCATCCATCCCTCGAAGCCCAAGGCCATGGCCGGCGCCTTCCTCAAGGTGCGCTTCCCTTTCCCGATGCGTCAGTCCTGGCAGCGCTTCATCGACCGCGCTTACTGGGACTCCGAGCTGGAGCCTTGACGGCATCCGCCGCCCGCGCGGCGAAGAACGGCTCGAGCTTCCGCTTCCCGGTTCGAAAGACGTAGGGCTCGCGGTCGCGGCGCACCGGCCGCAGCTGCTCCGCGTCCGCGGGGCCGATCGAGAGGCGCAGGACCCGCGCCTGCGCCCCGGCGACGCGCGCCTCGACCTCGAGCTCGGGGGCCGTCTCCTCGCCCGCGGGCGCCACCGACTCGGCGTCGAGCGCGGACAGCGCCTTGAGGACGGGGTCGATGAGGGCCGCGCGCTCGGCGTCCGTCGCCAGGGCGCCGCCCGGGTCCCGGCTCCAGGCCTCCCCGGAGCGCACCCACGCGAGGCGGCCGGCGGCGCCGCGCAGCTCGAGCGAGGTGACCGAGTCCGGGGCCAGGGCGCAGACGCGCTTGTCCGCCCATTGGCCGGGCTCGCGGTCGAGGGCGTCGCGGCCCAAGCCCCGCGCCTCGAATACCTGCGCGCCGCCTTCCCGCGCCACGAAGAAGGCGTCGTAGCCGGAGCCTTCCTTGCCCACGCGGAAGTCGGCGTCGGGCGCCTGCGCGTCCCCGGAGAAGGCGCGCAGGCGCAGAGCGCGCGGGCCCGCGAGCTCGAAGCGAGGGTCGGCG
>DATLOS010000662.1:0-3589 GCA_035536155.1 Elusimicrobiota bacterium | reverse complement strand
GTCGGCGCAGTGCCCCAGCTCGGAGTGGCCGATCTCGTGGCCCAGGACGAAGCGCAGCGCGTCGTCGTCGCGCTCGACGCGCCGCATCAGGCCGGCCGTCACGTAGACGAAGCCTCCCGCGACCGTGAACGCGTTCGCGGAGCCGTCCTGGGCGATGACGCGGAAGACGTAGCGGCGGCGCAGGCGCCGGTTCGAGGGGGAGCGGGACAGCTCGCCTCCGAGCTCCGCCAGGCGGGCCTCCCAGGCGCGCGAGCGCTCGTCGGCCGGGCGCGGGACGCGGGCGTCGAAGGCCTCCCCGATGCGCCTCTCCTCCGCGACGCTCACCGGCAGCGCGCGCCCGGCCAGGCGCTCGAGCGTCTTCTCCTCGCCCTGCACCGCGCGAAGGGCCGGCAGGAGGCTCTCGCGGCTGCGGCCGCCGCGGGCGGTGAGGAGCCCGGCCGCGGCGGCGAGGCCGCTAAGCAGCGCCAGAGGAAGGATCTTTCTTGTCATGGCCGCCCGCGCGCACGTACATGGCCGAGGCGAGGACGAGGACGAGGCCCAGCACCACCAGGCTGGCCACGCGCTGGGGAAGCGGGAGCTTCGAGGTGTCGAGGACGACGGCCTTGAGCACGCACAGGCCCAGGAGGCCCAGGGCGGGCAGGCGCAGCTCGGCGGCGTCGAGGAGCATCCCGCCGATGAGGTAGGCGAATCCCGTGAGGCTCCAGGCCAGCGTGATCTGATAGGCCTCGAACTCCCGCGCCAGGTAGACGGCCATCATCGCCAAGGCCAGCCCGGAGAAGGTCCACGAGATCCGACGGTCGGCCGGCCCCGGCGTGCCGGAGCGGGCGAGGAGCACGTTGCCCAGCAGCACCAGCGCCGAGCCCCAATAGAGGCCGCGCTCCGGGAGGGACGGCCCTCCCAAGAGGGCGCCGGGGGCGGCCGCGTAGGAGGCGAGGCCTTCGGCGCCCGCCGCCAAGGCGAATACGGCCGCCTGGGCCTTGAGGGCGTCCTGCTTCTGCGACCGGCCCAGGAGATAGGCGGCCGTCGCGCTGAGCGCCCAGATCGGAAGGCGCACGCGCGGGGGGAACTCCTGATAGACCGCGAAGGCGTAGACGGCGGTCATGCTCCAGGCCAGCGCGGCGCGGTGCTGGTCCGCGCTCCAAAGCGTCCAGCGGCCGGAGAGCTCCCGGGGAACCACGTCGGCGAAAAGGAGATAGGCCATGCCGGCCACCAGCCCCGCGCACACGACGAGGCGCGGCGTGAGAGGGCCCGCGACGGGGAGGTTCGGGCCGTAGTCGACCATGAGCGCGTACGCCCCCGCGGCCACGCTCAAGGCCGAGGCCTGCGCCCAAAGATGGAGACGGGAGAACAGGGCCGCCGCGTGGGCGGCGATCACCGCCACCGCGATCAAGGACAGGGCGAAGGCGGGGGGCTCGAGCACGCCGCGAAGGGCCAAGAGGAGGGCCGCGGTCCCGGCGTAGAGCCAATACTCCCGCGCGTCCTTCTCCCACTCCGGCACCTCGCCCTTGAGCCAGACCCGGTAGTAGCGCGAGGCGAGGTAGGAAAGAGCGGAGAAGACGAAGAGGGCCATGGCGGCCGAGCGGCGCTCGTCGGCGGAATGGCGTGCGATGTGGAAGTAGAAGCCGTAGGTGGCCATGGCCATGACCAGCCCGCTCACGCGCCAGGCGGGATGCTCGAGGAAGAGCCCGATCCAGACCCACAAGGACGAGACGGCGATCCAGGCGAGCATCTTGCCCATGGGCGAGGGCAGGCGCAGGATCGCGGCGGCGAGGAGGAGCAAGCCGAGGATGGGCGCGGCGTAGCCCGCGGACATGCGGCGCGGAAGGAGGATGGCGTAGGCCAAAGCGGGCAGCGCCAGGTAGAGGCTCAGGGCCGCGGATCGCGAGAACGAGGCGACCGGGAAGTGGTAGGAGCCCAAAGCGCAGGCCAGGACCATGAACGAGAGCGCGTTGAAGCAGAGAGACGCGTCCCAAAGCGGCTCCTCGGCCGGGGTCAGGAACTTCGCGCGGGCGCGGGGGATGAGCGGCACAAGGGCTTGGGTCAGATAAGCGCAGGAGAGGGTCGCGAAGGCCTCCCGGAAGACCGGCCCTCCCAGCTCCGTCGGTCCGACGGAGAGCGCCCGGATGTATAAAGGAAGATAGTCCGCGCAGAAGCCCAGCGCGGAGACGAGGAGGATGTCGGAATAGCCGCTCCAGACGGCCAAGGCCGAGCAGGCCGCGTGAAGGACGAGATAGGTCTGCGGACCCGCCACGTCTCTGCCGCAGATGAGCAGGACGAAGTAGCTCAGGCCGAAGCAGAAGACGCGGAAGGCCCGCGAGCCCAGGACCAGGGCGTGGCCGATCGCGCCGCAGGCGACGGCCGCCAGCAGCTGCAGCTCGAGGCCGGGGTCGGTGAGCACGCGGGTGGCCTCGAAGGCGCGGGCGCCGTAGACGGTCAGGTAGAGGATGGCCCAGCCGCCGCCGGCCAGGGCGTTGGAGATCTTGTCGTACGGCGGCCGCTTGCGCGTCCAGGCCGAGGCGGCGAGGAGGGCGGCTCCGGCTCCCGCCGCGGTCAGGACCCGCTCCAGCGGCGTGGTGTGCGCGGCGCGCCAGACGAGGAAGAAGGCCGCGCCCAAGGCGAGGAGCGTCACGCCGACGTAGTGCAGCAGGCGCTCTCCCACGAACTGCTCGGTGGAGACCGATTTTGCCGGCGCTGGCGCGGCCGCAAGCGCCGGCGCCTTTGGAGCGGGCGCTTTCGGGGCCGGCGGCTGAGGGGGGGAGACGGGGAGAGGCTTCGGGCGCGCAGGCTCGGGGCGGACTTGGGCGAGCTCCTGGCGCAATTGCTCGACCTCGCGGCGCAGGGCCGCTACGGATTCCCGCAGCTCCTGGACGTCGTTATCGCCCACCGGCGGCTAGTATAGACCGCCTCCGGCGGCCGGACAAGCCTGCCGGTCAGTCGATGAAGTCGCCTTCGTTGGGGCCGACCGGCGAGCTGCTGGTCGGCGCCACGGAGAGGTCGGGCAGGTCTCCCGCGGGCTTCGTGGACGCCGCGCCCGGCCCCTCGAGCTGCTGAAGGACCGTCGCGTAGAACGCCGCGGCGACGTCCATGGGATGGCTCGAGACCAGCATCTCCTGGAGCTTGGAGAGCTTGGGCTCGCCGTTGGCTCCCCGCTGGGGGCGCATGTAGCCCGCGTAGAGGCCGTTGCGGACCGCGATCCTGGCCCAGGTCAGCGGCGTCTCGAAGAAGAGCTTCTCGAACGTGGACTGCAGGCTGCTGGGGCTCGAGTGCATGAAATGCTCCACGACCCCGAGGTTCTCCGGGCTTCCGGTGTTGCGCAGGGAGAGGAGGAGCGCCAAGAGCGGCGTCCAGAGCTCGCTGTTGCTGCTGCTCCAGGAGGTGAAGCTGACCTTATCAGAGAGCTTCTCCAGCAGCCAGGGCATGTTGTGCGAGAGGTTCGCCTTGCCCGCGATCTCCGCCATGACCTCGGCCGCGGTGACCGCGTAGTCCTGGTTCACGCCGCTCGAGTCGGACAGGGAGCCGAGCTTGCCGAAGAGGACCGCGCGCAGGGCCCGCAGGTCCTTCTTGCTGTGCTGCGGCTTGGCCGCAACCA
>DATLOS010000661.1:0-3547 GCA_035536155.1 Elusimicrobiota bacterium | reverse complement strand
CATCCAGGCGGCCTTGCGCGCCAAGTTCGGCGACAACGCCGTGGGCATGCAGCTCGCCTTCGGGCGGGCCGAGACCGACGACCTGCCCGAGGGCATCGTCCGGGGCGGCCGCATCTTCGGGCTGGGATATCCCGGCGTCTGGCAGCCGGGCACCTTCCACGAGGTCCTCGAGGGCCTCTGGCTGTACTCGATGCACGACATCTATCACCTGGTCTGGGGCTCGCGCATGCCCATCTGGGCGCGCCAGGTCCCGGTGCGCCTGTACCAATTGGCGCTCGACTACCTGCGCTGGGCCGCCTCGCCGGCGGCGGGCGGCGAGGCCCCCATCGTCATGCCGGACCAAACCCAATGGGATTTCGCGACGAGCGCGGTCGTCGACATGGACTGGGAGATCGGCGTGGCGGGATTTGCCCAGTTCCTGACGCAGTGGTTCGGCCCGCTCGAGCAGGCCGATGGGAAGGTGAGCCTCTCCGCCTTGGTCCTGCGCGACATGGGCCGCCACCCCGGGCTTTGGGCGGGTTGGGGATTTGACGCGCAGTCCGCCGCCGCCCTGGCCAGGGAGCTCGGGCCCGTCGGCCCCGAGCTCCTCGAGTCGGGGAGAGCGGCGTCCAGAAAGGGGCTCTAGCCGCGCCTCGAAATCGCCTTGACGGGGTCGGTCGGGCTTGCATACACTCTCCGACGTGACTATCGGACGCCTTCCGAGGCGGGTCCTCGCCGCCGCGGCGCTCCTTGCGTCCTCCGCCGCCGGCTGCGCCGGCGTCCCCTTTCGTCCGGACCCGCAAGCCGTGGACGCGATGAGCGCCCGCGAGGCGCGCGGGTACGTGAAGGAGACTCTGCTGCGCGATCCGGGCACGCGCCAGCCGATGACCATGTGCCAAGAGGTCAATGGAGGAGTGCCGATCGAGAGCGTGCGCTTGACCGCCCGCCGGCTCGTGCTGAGCGCGGCCGAATGCCAGAAGACCTTCCTCCTCGCGGACCTCGAGCCGGGGCTCTACCTCAATAACGGGGGCCCGGACCCGACCTGCCGGATCTCGGGGCCGGGGTACTTGAATGTCGCCGGCCATCGCGACCGCGATCCCATCCTCCGGCGCCTGGTGAACGCCCTCGAGCGCCTGAGGCGGGAGGCGCGCCGCCCGGCCTCGTCCGCGGAGGAGTCGGCCCGCTTCGACGCGGCGGCCGCGGCCTATCGCGCCGCGGCCGTGAAGCCGCCGTTGCCGGAGGAGTCCCGCCGCTTCAAGCTGCAGGCCGAGGCCTCCGTGCGCGACAAGGCCTTCGACGACGCGGCCGAGCTCTACGGCCAGGCGTTGGAGACCGCGCCGTGGTGGCCCGAGGGCCGCTTCAACCGGGCCGTCCTCCTGGCCGAGAGCGAGGAGTTCGGCGAGGCCGTCGCCGAGATGAGGCGCTATCTCGCGCTGGCGCCGGAGGCGGCGAACGCGCGCGCGGCGCAGGATAAGATATATGAATGGGAACGAAAGGGCCGTTAACCTGGCCGCGCTCGCCGCGCTGAGCCTCGTGGCGGCCGGCTGCGCCGGGATCGCGGCCAAGCCCGACCCCGCCATCGAAGCGCGGGCGGCGGCGATGTCCCTGGGCGAGGCCCGGGAAGCCGTCCAGGCGGCGACGGAGCGCTCGACGCAGGCCATGCGCGAGTACGCCCAGACCAAGAGGGTCGTCCTCAACGTCTTCACCTTCGGGCCCGAGGCGATCACGCGCACGCAGACCGTCAACGGGCGGCAAAGCGCCGTGACCTGCCGCTACGACGAGCTGCATCCCATCGTCCGCCGCCGCAAGGTCAGCCGCTATTTCTTCGCTCATCTCGGCTGCCGCGACGAGCTCCACGACGCCAGCGTCCTGGCGGTGGACCTGGAGGACGCGACGCGCGCGGCCGCGGCTCTCCTAAGATGGAGGAACTCCACGCCGGAGGAGCGGCGCGCCTTCCTCGAGAAAGACGAGCGGGAGTTCGCCGCCGCGCTCGAGACCTATCGGGCCGCGGCCGTCAAGCCGGAACTGCCCGAGGAGGCGCGCCGCTTCAAGGTGCAGGCCGAGGGCTCGGTGCGCGACAAGGACTTGCAGGCGGCCGCGGGCTTCTACAAGAAGGGGTTGGAGGTCGCGCCCTGGTGGCCCGAAGGCCGCTTCAACCGCGCTCTCATTCTCGCCGAGACGTCCGACTACGCGGGCGCGATGACCGAGATGAAGCGCTATCTCGCGCTGGTGCCCGACGCGCCCAACGCGCGCGCCGCGCAGGACAAGATCTACGATTGGGAGCGCAAGGCCGCGTCGCCCCCGGCGCCCGCCGAGGACGAGCAAACGCCGGTCCGGCCGAGCGAGAACCTCAAACAGCACAAGAAGGCCCGCTTCTAAACATGAGGGGCCTGTCGCTCGCCGCGGCTCTTCTTTGCCCGATCCCCGCCGCGTTCGGGCAGTCCAGCATCTCGATCTGCGACGACCTCGCCTATCGCCACACGCCCGAGTACAGCCAGTACTGCGGCGGAGGCTCGCCGGCTCCGGCCCGCGGCGGCGGCGGGGGGGGCGGCCTCACGCCTTCCCAGCAGATGACCCTGCAAATGGGCGCGATCGGCGCGCAGCTGCTCCAACAGGGCATCCACAACGCGCTCTACGGCGATCCGGCCGCCAAGGAGAGGCAGCGCCAGCTCCAGGCGCAGCAGGCGGCGCAAGCCGCGCGCGCCCGCGCGGCCGCGGCCGCGCGGGCCGAGGCGACGAAGCAGCGCCTTCTGAGCGAGATGCAGGGCGTCGAGCCCCCCGCGGGCGGCGCGGGGCTCCAGCTCCTTGGAACGGACGCCGCGGCCGGGGGCGGCGGCGGCCTGCAGCTGATGCAGGACGGCGAAGCCACGGCGCATGGGCCCCAGAAGGTCGTGAATATCGGCGTCTCTCCCGAGCGCTCGGGGCTTTTGGGCGGCGAGTCCGCGGCCGCGCCGGGCGCCGCCGCGCCTTCGGGCGGCCTGCGCCGCGGGTCGGCCGACGCCGCTACCGCGCCCAACCCCTCCGGCGGGGCGGCAAGGGCGTCCTCCTCGGGCCCGGACGACGCGGCGGGCGCGGCCGAGAGCCGCGTCCGTCCGCCGGCCGAGGCCCGCGTACGTCCGCCGGTCGAGCCCCCGCTCCGCCGCATCGAGGGAGCGTCCGCGGGCGGCTCTTCCGTCTCCGTGCCGAAGGAATCGGCTTGCGCCGCCGCGTTTTCGAGCTGCGTCGACGCCCTGGAGGCGCACGAGCGCGCGCTCGCCGAGCTGCGTCCGGCCGCCCAGGCCTACGAGCGCCTCGCCGAGAGCGCGCCGAGCAGGGAGTCCGTGAAGGACGCGGCGATAGACAAGGTAAAGGAGAGGGCCCAGGAGCTCGCCGACGACGGCTTCAAGGTCGAGCTCCCCGGCAAGAGCGACGAGGGCCTCTACATGTACGACGTCACCGACCACGCCGGCCACCTGCTCCAGCTGCGCGCCGATCGGGTCAAGTTCGACGCCCTGTGGAAGCAGGACCAGAAGGTCCGCGACGCCGGCGCGAACTACCTCCCACCGCTGCGAAGCCTGCTCTCGGAGCT
>DATLOS010000660.1:0-2458 GCA_035536155.1 Elusimicrobiota bacterium | reverse complement strand
CGGCGGCGCTCCTATGCGCGAAGATCGTCTGGCCGGAGACGCAGAAGCCGCTCACCGGCGAGAACGCCAAGATGGTCGACGAGAAGGTCGACGCCAACGTGCTCGACGCCGCCGCCCGCGGGGCGGGGGAGGGCCTCCAGCTCGCCTTGAACGTCGCCGCGATGCTCCTCGCATTCATCGCCCTCATCGCCCTGGCCAACGCCCTGCTGCAGAACCTCTGCGGGCTGGTTCACCTGCCCAAGGTGACGATCGAAGGCATCCTCGCCATCCCCGGCACGGTGGTCGCCTTCATCATGGGCGTCCCCTGGTCGGACTGCTGGTCGGTGGGCAAGCTCATCGGCGTGAAGACCGCGGTCAACGAGTTCGTGGCCTATATGCAGATGGCGGACATGCTCAAGGCCGGGCTCCTGGCGCGGCGCTCCGTGATCATCACGACCTACGCGCTCTCCAGCTTCGCCAACTTCTCCTCGATCGCCATCCAGATCGGCGGCATCTCGGCGATCGCGCCCAATCGCCGGCACGATCTGGCGAAGCTGGGATTGCTGGCCATGGTGGTCGGCGCGATCGCGACCTTCATGACCGCCAACATCGCGGGGGTCCTCGTCCCATGAACATCTCCGAGCTCCAACGCCTGATCCGCCGCGGCGCCGTCGACACCGTGCTGATGGTGTTCCCGGACATGCAGGGCCGCTGGATGGGAAAGCGCGTCACCGGGCGCTTCTTCCTCGAGTCCGCGGCCAAGCACGGCACCCACGCCTGCTCCTATCTCCTCACCGTGGACATGGAGATGAACACCTTGCCCGGCTTCGCGCTGACCAGCTGGGAGAAGGGCTACCAGGACTTCCACATGGTCCCCGACCTCTCGACGATCCGGCTCCTGCCCTGGCTGGAGAAGTCGGCCATCGTGATCTGCGACGTCGAGGACGAGCACGGCAAGCCCATCGAGGTCGCGCCGCGGACGATGCTTCGCCGCCAGCTCGAGCGCGCCCGGGCCGCGGGCTACCGCGTGAAGACCGCCTCTGAGCTCGAGTTCTACCTCTTCCGCGAGACCTACGAGTCCGCCCGGACCAAGGGCTACGCCGGCCTCGAGCACTACGGCAAGTACATCGAGGACTACCACATGCTCCAGGGCACCCGCGAGGAGCCCGTGATCGGCGCCATCCGAAATCTAATGGAAGCGGCGGGGATCCCGGTCGAGGCCTCGAAGGGCGAGTGGGGCCCGGGCCAGCACGAGATCAACCTCGAGTACGCCGAGGCCCTGGAGATGGCCGACCGGCACACCATCTACAAGCACGGGGCCAAGGAGATCGCGATGGCGCGCGGCGCCTCCCTCACCTTCATGGCGAAATACGACGAGCGCCTCGCGGGCTCGAGCTGCCACCTGCATTCGAGCCTCTGGGACGCGTCGGGCCGGCGCGCGCTGTTCTGGGAGGGGGGCAAGCCCTCCAAGCTCTTCCGCCATTGGCTGGCCGGGCAGATGGCCCTGGCCCGCGAGTTCTCCCTCTTCTACGCTCCGAACGTGAACTCCTATAAGAGGTACCAGTCCGGGACTTTCGCGCCGACGCGCGTCGCCTGGGCCCGCGACAACCGCACCTGCGGCTTCCGGGTGGTGGGCGAGGAGTCGGCCTATCGCGTGGAGAACCGGGTGCCCGGCGCCGACGCCAACCCCTATCTCGCCTTCGCGGCCACCATCGCGGCCGGCCTGCACGGCATCAAGGCCAAGCTCGAGCCGCCGGCCGAGATGCGCGGCAACGCCTACGAGAGCAAGGCGGCGAGCGTGCCGGGCAGCCTCCGGGACGCGGCGGACGCTTTCGCCGGCTCGAAGGCCGCGCGCGAGGCCTTCGGCGCCGAGGTCTTCGAGCACTATCTGCACGCGGCGCGGCTCGAGGCCGCGGCCTTCGAGAAGGCCGTGACGGATTGGGAGCGCGTCCGGGGCTTCGAGCGCGGCTGATGGACTTCGACCCGAACAGCGCGGCCGCTCCGGGCTCCGGCATCTACGGCCTTCCCCACAAGGAGAAGGACGCCGCCGTGGTCTTCCTGCCCGTGCCTTGGGAGGCGACCGTCTCCTATCATTCCGGCACGGCCAAGGGGCCGAAGGCCATCCTCGAGGCGAGCGCCCAGCTCGACCTCTACGATCCCGACGTGGAGAGCCCTTACCGGGCGGGCATGTTCATGCTCAAGGAGTCCGCGGAGGTCGCGCGCATGGCCAAGAAGGCCCGGCGCCTGGCCCAGGCGGCGGTGAAGGCCGGCGGCGGCGAGGCTTCCCCGCGCGCCGCCAAGGAGGTCGACGCCCTGGGCGCCCGGCTCAACGACTGGGTGCGCGAGGAGTCCGGCCGCCTCCTGGACGCGGGGAAGATCGTCGGCCTGGTCGGAGGCGACCATTCGACCCCGTACGGCGCCATCGTGGCGGCGGCGGAGCGCCATCCGGGCATGGGCGTTCTCCACTTCGACGCCCATC
>DATLOS010000659.1:0-3913 GCA_035536155.1 Elusimicrobiota bacterium | reverse complement strand
TAAAGGAGATCGGGGGTGCGATGGGCCGAGACCACGCGCGCCTCGTGGGCGATGTCGAAGCCCTTCAAGACATCGACCGCGCGGCGCATGACCTTCCAGTCGCTGTCGCTGCCCATGACCACGCCGACCAAGGGCTTGCTCACGCGCGGCTCCCGGCCGGCGCCGCGGCCTGGCCGCAGATGTCCCGGCGCAGCTGCAGCCCCTCGAAGCGGATCTTGTCCGCGGCGGCGTAGGCCTTGGCCCGGGCATCCTCGAGCGTCTCGCCCACGGCGGTGATTCCGAGCACCCGGCCGCCCGCGGTCTTCCAGACGTTCCCCTCCTTTTTGGTCCCGGCGTGGAAGACGAGGGCTTGGGAAAGGGCGGGATCGTCGAGGCCGGAGATGGCGCGGCCGGTCGCGGGCTTGTCCGGGTAGCCCTCCGAGGCCAGCACCACGCAGACGCTGGCGCCCTTCCATCGAGGAGCCCGGCTCTTGAGCTTGCCCTCCGCTGTCTTCTCCAGGAGGCTCAGGACGTCTTCTTGAAGAAGCGGCAGGACCGCCTGGGTCTCCGGGTCTCCGAAGCGGGCGTTGAACTCGATCACCTTGGGGCCGTCGCGGGTGAGCATGAGGCCGATGTACAGGAGCCCGCGGAAGTCGAGACCGTCCTTGGCCAGGCCGATGAGGACTTGGTCGGCGATCTCCGCGCGGATGCGCTTGACCACGGCGGGCGTCACCGTCGGAGTCGGGGCGAAGACGCCCATGCCGCCGGTGTTGGGGCCGAGGTCGCCGTCCTTGAGGCGCTTGTGGTCCTGGCTCGGCGGAAGGGGGAGGAAGTTCTTGCCGTCGCAGAAGCCGAGCCAGGAGGCCTCGGGCCCGGAGAGGGCCTCTTCCAAGACGACGCGGCGCCCCGCCTCGCCCAGCGCGCCGCGGGACATGAAGTCGTCGAGCGCCGTCTGGGCCTCGGCGAGGGTGGCGCACACGCGCACGCCCTTGCCCGCGGCCAGGCCGTCCGCCTTGACCACGACCGGAAGGCCGAATTCCGGCAGCGCGGCCTTGGCCTTGGCGGCGTCGGTGAAGGTCGCGAACCGCGCCGTGGGGATGCGGTGGCGGCGCATGAAGTCCTTGGCGAAGGCTTTCGAGGACTCGAGCTGGGCCGCCGCCTTTCCCGGGCCGAACACGGAAACCCCGGCGGCGCGCAGGACGTCGGCGACGCCGGCCGCCAAGGGCGCCTCGGGGCCGATCACGACCAAGCTCACGCCGGCCTTCGCGCAGAATTCCGCGACGGCCTTCCCGTCCAAGGGGTCGAGCGGGACGCGCTCGGCTAGCTCGGCGATGGCGTCGGAGCCCGGGGCGGCGTAGAGCTTCTCGAGGCGCGGGCTCTTTTTGATCGCCCAGGCCAGGGCGTGCTCGCGGCCGCCCGAGCCCAGCAGGAGGACGATCATCGCGCGACGGGGCCGCGGCAGCGGCCGGCCTCGCCGATGGTGAAGTCCGCGATGGAGGTCGGGTATTTGCCGGTGAAGCACGCGGTGCAGTAGCCGCCGGGCTTGGGGCCGCCGGGGGCCGAGGCCGCGCGCAGCATCCCGTCGATGCTCAAATACGTGAGGCTGTCGACGTCGAGGAAGTGCCGGATCTTCTCCACGGTGTTGTTGGCCGCGATCAGCTCGCGCTTGCTCGGCGTGTCGATGCCGTAGTAGCAGGGGGAAACGATGGGCGGCGAGGACACGGCCATGTGGATCTCGCGCACCCCCACCGAGCGCAGGAGCTTGCAGATCCGGCGCGAGGTCGTGCCGCGGACGATCGAGTCGTCGATCAAGACGATCCGCTTGCCCTTGAGGATCTCGCGCACCGGCGAGAGCTTGAGGCGCACGGCGTTGTCGCGCAGGACCTGCGCGGGCTGGATGAAGGTCCGGCCCACGTAGTGGCTGCGCACGAAGCCGAGCTCGAAGGGGATGCCGGATTCCTGGGAGAAGCCGAGCGCGGCCGGGACGCCGGAGTCCGGGACCGGGACCACCACGTCGGCCTTCACCCCGCGCATCTCGCGCGCGAGCTCGCGCCCGAGGGCCTGGCGGGTGGCCATGACGCTGCGCCCGAACACGGTGGAATCGGGGCGGGCGAAGTAGACCTGCTCGAAGACGCACATCGCGGTCTTCTTGGGCGCCGCCTCGACGCGCAGGGAGCGCAGGCGGCCGTTCTCCACCACGACGACCTCGCCGGGCTCGACCTCGCGCACGAATTCCGCCTGGAGATGGTTGAGGGCCGTCGTCTCCGAGGCCAGCACCCAGGACTTGCCCAGGCGGCCGATCACGAGCGGCCGGAACCCCATCGGGTCGCGCGCCGCGATGAGCTTCTGCGGCGTCAGGAAGAGGAAGCAGTATGCGCCCTCGACCTGGCGCAGGGATTCCACCACGGCCTTCTCCACCGGGCCGGGGTGGCGGGCGATCAAGTGGACGATCACCTCGCTGTCGGTGGTGCTCTGGAAGATGGCGCCCGACTTCTCCAGGCGGCGGCGCAGCGTCAGCGCGTTGGTCAAGGTGCCGTTGTGGGCGATGGCCATCGGCCCGTGCTGGTTGTCGAAGACGAGAGGCTGGGCGTTGCGGAGGTTGCTGTCGCCGGCGGTGGCGTAGCGCACGTGGCCGACGGCGCTGTCGCCGGAGAGGCCGGCCAAAATGTCCTGGGGAAAGGCCTCGACGACCAGGCCCAGGCTGGCACGGGAATTGAGGCGGCCGTCCTCGGCCGCGACGATGCCCGCGGCTTCCTGCCCTCGGTGCTGGAGGGCGAAGAGGCCCAGGTACGCCTGTTGGGCGGCGTCCTTACGGTCGGTGATGCCGACGATACCGCACATAGGGTCTACCCCAGTTTACGACAAAAGTCAGTTCACGTGCTTTACGGCGTTGCGGAACATCTCCAGGCCCACCCCTTCCTTGCAGAAGGTCTGGCGGGTCCAGTTGGGATGGTGCCACCGGGTGGTGAAGCGCTCCGGATGCGGCATCATCCCCAGGCAGTTTCCCTCGGGGTTGGTGACGGCGGCGATGTTGAAGAGCGATCCGTTGGGGTTGTACGGGTAGGCGGAGAACTTGCCTTCCTCGTTCACGTACTGCATCAAGATGGCCCGGGTCTTTTTCAAGGACTCGAGGACCTTCGGGGACTTCACCACGAACTTGCCCTCGCCGTGCGCGACGGGGAGCTCGATCATCTCCGGCAGGCCCTTCACGAAGAGCGACTGGCTCTGCAGGTTCAGGCGCAGGCGCACCCAGCGCGCCTCGAAGCGATTCGAGTCGTTGTGGGTGAGCGAGGCGATCTGCTCGCCGGCGGGCGTATGCGGGAGGATGCCGGCCTTCACCAGGGCCTGGAAGCCGTTGCAGATGCCGATCACGGGGCGGCCGGTGCGGATGAAGCCGCGGATCTCCTTGAGATGGAGGCGGATCTCGTTGGCCAGGATCTTGCCCGCGCCCACGTCGTCGCCGTAGGAGAAGCCGCCGGGGATCGCGAGGATGGCGTAGTCCATGAGCTTCACCGCGCCCTTGCGAAGGGCGTCGATGTGGACCTGGACCGGATCGCCGCCGGCGACCTTGAAGGCCTGGGCGGTCTCCAGGTTGCAGTTGGTGCCGGGGGCCCGAAGGATCAAGACTTTGGGGGCGCGCACGCTATTTCCTCCCGTTTCCGTTCGCCAGGCCGAGGCGCGCCGGCAAGGCGTGCTGCCAGGCGTCCTTGAGCTCGTGCAGGCCTTCCTCGAGGAGCGTGGTGCCGTCGAGGCCGGCCACGCGCAGCACGGGGTTGGCGATGGTCGAGCCCACGCGCGACACCGGGCTGCCCTTGAGGGCCCGCAGGAAGGCCTTTTCGTTGTCCGGCAGGACCTCGAGGAGGAATCGGCTCGGCGACTCGGAGAAGAGCACCGCGGCGTCGTCCTTCACGTCCTTGGTGCGGTTCACGGCGTC
>DATLOS010000658.1:0-9421 GCA_035536155.1 Elusimicrobiota bacterium | reverse complement strand
GAGTCCGAGGACGAGCACGTCCTCATCTGCAAGGGCGCCGTCGAGGAGGTCTTCTCCGCCTGCACCCGCTACCAGGTCGACGACGACATCAACCCGCTCATCGACATGCTCAAGCGGGACCTCCTCGACGAGTTCGAGGCGCTGAGCTCGGACGGCTACCGCGTGCTGGCCGTGGCCTACCGCGAGTTCCCCAAGACCAAGGAGGTCTTCTCCGCCGCCGACGAGTCCGAGCTCGTGCTCCTGGGCTACATCGCCTTCTTCGACCCGCCCAAGGACACGGCGGCGGCGGCCCTCGAGGCCCTGGGCAAGTCCGGCGTGCGCACCAAGATCCTCACCGGCGACAACGAGCTCGTGACCCGCAAGATCTGCAAGGACGTGGGCCTCTCCGTCGACTCGATCGTGACCGGCGACCGCCTGCGGGGGCTCAGCCAGCCCCAACTGGCCGAGCTCGCCGAGCGGACCACGGTGTTCGCCCGCCTCAACCCCTCGCAGAAAGAGGAGATCATCCGCGCGCTGCAGAAGGCGGGGCACGTGGTGGGGTTCCTGGGCGACGGGATCAACGACGCGCCGGCCCTCAAGGCGGCGGACGTGGGCATCTCGGTCGACACCGCGGTCGACGTGGCCAAGGAGTCGGCCGACATCATCCTCCTCAAGAAGAGCTTGACCGTGCTCGAGGACGGCATCGTCGAGGGCCGGCGCGTCTTCGGCAACATCCTGAAATACATCCGCATGGGCGCCAGCTCGAACTTCGGCAACATGTTCAGCATGCTGGGGGGGAGCTTCCTCCCGTTCTTGCCCATGGCGCCGATCCAGATCCTGGTCAACAATCTCCTCTATGACGTCTCCCAGGTGGGCATCCCGTTCGACGAGGTGGACGAGGAGTACCTGGCCAAGCCCCGGCGCTGGGACATCGGCGGGATCAAGAAGTTCATGCTCTGGCTGGGCCCGGTGAGCTCCCTCTTCGACTACGCGACCTTCGCGGTGATGCTGTGGGTCTTCCACTGCTCCCGCTTCTCTTTGCCCGGCACCTCCGCCGCGGCGAAGACGCAGCTCGAGAGCCTCTTCCATACCGGCTGGTTCGTGGAGTCGCTCATGAGCCAGACCTTGATCGTGCACATCATCCGCACCAACCGCATCCCCTTCATCCAGAGCCGCGCCAGCCTGCCGCTGACGCTGACCACCTTGGCCGTCATGGCCGTGGGCATCGCGCTGCCCTACACGGCCTTCGGCCCCGCCATCGGGCTCACGCCCCTGCCCGCGGCGTTCTGGCCCTGGCTCTTCGCCATCCTGTGCGGCTACATCGTGCTCGCGCACGCGGTGAAGACCCGGGTCAACCGCATCCTCGAGCCGGAGGCCGCGTGAAGAGCCTGCTCAAGGCCACCGAGGAGGGCCGCCTCGTCGAGCTCCCCGACGTCGACAAGGAGAAGTGCCTGCGCTACCTCGCCCACTTGATCGAGGCCATCCCCGACTTCGCCGGCACCCCGGAGCTGGCCGAGGCCATGCTCGCCCGCGAGCAGGTGCAGAACACCTGCCTGGGCTCGGGCGTCGCCTGCCCCCACGTGCGGGTCACCACCGGCTCGGAGCTGGTGTGCGCGGTGGGCTGGAGCCCGGCCGGCATCGACTACGGCGAGGGCAAGAAGGTCCACCTCGTGGTGATGTACTTCATCCCGGACGCGCAGAAAGGCGCGTACCTGAAGGAAGTCTCCTCGCTGGCCAAGGCGATCTACAAGGAAGGGAGCATCAAGGCGATCGAGGAGGCCTCGGACATCGGCGTCGTGCGCGAGAAGCTCCTCGACTGGGTCTCCGCCGCCCTCGAGGCCGCGGCGCCCGAGGCCAAGGCGCGCATGATCCGCCTCGAGGCCCGCCAGGCCGCGATCGAGGCCATGCCCGAGCAGCCTCAGGCCGGCGCCTGGGAGGTTCTCTCCCTTTCGATCATCTCGGACGGGGAGCGGGTGATCGCGTTGTGCCCGAGCGCGGCGCTGAGCGTCGCCCTGGAGAAAGACTCGACCCTGCGCGAAGCGCTCAAGCCGGGCGGGCAATTCGACCGGGGCGGCTACCGCGTCGTCTGCCGCTCTTCCACGCCTTTTCCGGGCGGACGCACGCTCTACGACTGCTTGGCCGTCCGGCTGCCGTCGAGCTCCTAGCCGCGGCGCTCAGGGCCGCGCCCACATCCAGGCGCCTATGAAGATGAAGGCCGTCGCCGCGGCACGGCGAAGGGCTTTCTCCGGCATCAAGGACGCCGCCCCTTCTCCGAAAAGGACGCCCAAGGCGGTCACGACGGTCAGCGCGGCGAGGGCGCCCGCGAAGACGCTCGCGGGCTTTCTCGAGGAGGCGGTCAAGGTGATCACGGCCAACTGGGTCTTGTCGCCCATCTCGGCCAGGAACAAGGTGGAAAACGCGGCGATAATGGTTGCTCGATCCATCCCCGGATTGTAGTATTTCGATGGAGACCGAGATGCCGACGCGCCCGTCGACTTTGGCCCAGCTTCTCGCCTATTTTCTGCGCCTGGGCTCCCTGGGCTTCGGGGGCCCCATCGCGCTGGCGGGATACATGGAGCGCGACTTGGTCGCGGAGCGCGGCTGGATCTCGCCGGAGGATTACGCGCGCGCCCTCGCCCTCGCCCAGCTGGCGCCCGGCCCGCTCGCGGCTCAGCTCGCCATCGGCCTGGGCTACGCCCACAGCGGCATCCTCGGCGCGACCGCGGTCGCCGTCGCCTTCATCCTGCCTTCGTTCCTCATGACCTTGGCGCTCTCCGTCGCGTATGTCCGCTACGGCGGGCTGCCGTGGATGCAGGCGCTCTTCTACGGCGTGGGCGCGGCGGTGATGGGCGTCATCGCGCGCTCGGCGTACAAGCTCACGCGAAGCACCGTCAAGGACCGCGGGCTCCTCTGGGGCATCTACGCGGCGATGCTGCTCGTGACGGCCCTCACGCGGCGCGAGGTCGCCTCGCTGTTCTTCCTCTCGGGCGTGCTCGCGGTCTTGGTCTACGCCCCGCCCAAGCAAGGGACGCTCGCGTCCGTGCTCCCCATATTCCTCTTCTTCGCCAAAGCCGGCGCCTTCGTGTTCGGCAGCGGCCTGGCGATCGTCCCGTTCCTCTACGGCGGCGTCGTGCAGCAATACCACTGGCTCAACGAGCGCCAGTTCCTCGACGCCGTCGCCGTCGCCATGATCACCCCGGGACCCGTGGTCATCACCGTCGTCTTCATCGGCTACCTTGTCGCGGGCCTAGCCGGCTCCTGCGCGGCGGCGCTGGGCATTTTCCTGCCCGTCTATCTGTTCGTCGTGATCCCCGCGCCCTGGTTCTGGAGGCACGGGAGCAATCCGCGCCTCCAGGCCTTCGTGGACGGAGTGACGGCCGCGGCGGTGGGGGCGCTCTCCGGCGCGGTCCTCGTCCTGGCTAGGGGCGCGCTCCGCGACCTGCCCTCCGCCGCGATCGCGGCGGCGACCCTTTTTGCTATCGTCCGTTGGAAGGTCCCCGAGCCGCTCCTCGTCGCGGCCGCGGGCCTCGCCGGGCTCGTCATCGCCCGATAGGAGACCTCCATGGAACGCGCCCCGCTTCTCGCCCTGCTCCTCCTGCTTCCCAGCCCGGCCCGCAGCCTGGGCGCCCGCGGCAGGCTGGACGCCGCGAAGATCGAGCAGCTCACCGGGCTCAAGGGCAGCCTCGACGAGAGCCAAGGCGTCTTCAAGGTGAGCTATCCCCGGACCGACATCCGCGCCAAGGTGGCCGGCGCGCGCCTCACGCCTCCCTTGGGCCTCACCGCCTGGGCGGCGTTCACCCGCGCGGGCAAGGATGACATGGTGATGGGCGACTTGGTCCTCCTCGAGGAGCAGGTCAACCCCGTCATGAGCGCGGCCCTGGAGCACGGCCTCGAGGTCACGGCGCTCCACAACCATTTCTTAGGCGACTCCCCGCGGATCATGTTCATGCACATCGGCGGCATGGGGCCCGAGGAGAAGCTCGCCGCCGCGGTCGGCGCGGTCTTCGCCAAGATCAAGGAGACCGCCGCCGCCAAGCCCGCCGCGCCCAAGGCGGAAATTGATCCGGCGAAGACGACTCTCGACCCGTCCAAGATCGAGACCATCCTCGGCGCGAAGGGGGAGCTCAAGGACGGCGTCTACAAGGTGAGCTTCCCCAAGAAGACCGCCATGCACGGCCGCGTGCTGGGCGGCGCCATGGGCGTCAACACCTGGGCCGCCTTCGCGGGAAGCGACGCCAAGGCCGTCGTCGACGGCGACTTCGCCATGTACGAGGCCGAGCTCCAGGGCGTGCTCAAGGCCCTGCGCGAGGCCGGCATCCAGGTCGTCGCGATCCACAACCACATGACCTTCGAGTCGCCGCGGCTCGTGTTCCTGCACTTCTGGGGCGTCGGCCCGACGACGGAGCTGGCCCAGGGCATCAAGGCCGCCCTCGACACGCAGAAGAAGTGATCGGCGACCGCGGGCGCCTCTACGCCGCCTCGGTGCTGCGCTCCTCCGGGGTGGCCATCGCCAGCGCGGTGCTCGCGGTCTATCTGGACAAGCGCGGCCTCACCGCCGCGCAGATCGGCGTCACCGAGACGGCCGGCCTGGCGGGCGGCGCCTTCATGACCGGCCTCGTCGGCTATTTCGCCGACCACTGGGGCCGCAAGAGGACCTTGCTGGCCCTCTCCGCGCTGGGCCTGATCGGAGGGCTGGGCCTGGCCTCCGTCCCGCCGCTCGCGGTCCTCGCCGTCTCGGTCTTCCTCGGCATGGTCAACGGCATGGGCCACGACCGCGGGGGGGCGTACGCCCTGGAGCAGTCCATCCTCTCGCACGAGGGAAGCCTCGCCGAGCGGACCTGGTCGCTCACCGTCTACCACGCCGTGGGCGACGTGGGCTCGGTGGCCGGGTCGGCGCTCGTGGCGCTCGTGCCCTTGCTGGGCTACCGGAACCTCTGGTGGACGTACTCCGCCTGCATGGGCGCCGGCCTCCTCCTCTATCCGGGCCTCTCTCGGGAGGCCGAGGCGAAGGACCCCAAGCGCGGCTTCTCGCCCGAGACCCGCGGCCGCGTCTACCGCTTCGCGGGGATCTCGGCGATCGACAGCTTCGGGAGCGGATTTTTGACCAGCGCGCTCCTCTCCTATTACTTCTATAAGCGCTTCGGGCTGCAGGAGGGACCGATCGCGGCGCTCAACCTCGGCGCGGACGTCCTCAACATCGCGTCCAACTTCCTCGCCGAGCGCATCGCCCGCAGGATCGGCCTGGTGAACACGATGGTGTTCACGCACCTGCCCGCGAGCCTGCTCCTCATGCTGCTGCCGTTCTGTCCGACGCTTGGGGCGGCCGTGGCGGTCTTCCTCCTGCGGGAGCTCCTCGTCGAGATGGACGTGCCCACGCGCCAGTCCTACCTCGCCTCCATCATCGAGCCGCGGGAGCGCACCGCCGCGTTCGGCCTGGTCCAGCTCACGCGCACCTCGATGTGGGCGATGGCGCCGGTGGTCGCGGGCTGGATGATGGGCGCGGTGAGCCTGGCCACGCCGCTGTACCTGGGAGCCTCGATCAAGGCGGGCTACGACGTTCTCATGTGGCGGGCCTTCCGCAAGCTCAAGCCTCGCGACCGCGGATGACCCGCCGCCTGGCGTGCCTGCTCCTCCTCCTCGCGCCGGGCCCGGCCGCCGCGCAGGAGCCCGGCGAACATCTGAGCATCCGCTTCGACCACGACTCCTTCTTCGGGAGCTATCCGACCGTCACCTTCACGCATCCTCTCTCCGAGCGAGACAGCGTCTACGGCGACTTCGTCGACTACGTGGGCTACCACTCGATCGAGCTGGACGCCGGCTGGACCCGGGCCTACGGCCCCTGGAGCGTCTGGCCCGCGCTGGGGGCGACCGCCGGGCCGGGCGCGTGGGGCCTCGGCTCCGACAAGCGCACCTACGTCGGCCGCGACGTCGTGCCGCAGCTCGGGTTCTACTACTCCGACGCGGATTGGGAGGGGGAGGCCTACCACGCCGCCTGGATCCCGACCCAGGAGAGCCGGGACTCGTCGATCGGGTACACGCAGACCCTTTGGTGGGCCGTGCGCAAGTACCGCGTCGCGGGGATCGGCCCCCACCTCGAGACCTTCGGCACCAAGGAGGGGCGAAGCGGCATGCGCCTGAGCCACGTGCTCGCGGGAGTCCACCTCCTCAAGGAGCTCCCCAAGGGCTGCTCCTTCCAGCTCTTCCTCGGCTACGACCCCATCCGGCTGAGCTCCTATCTCGGAGAGCCCAAGCGGCCGTCCGCGGCTTTTCGCGCCAGCTTCATTTATCCCTTGCTCTGATTTGATAGAGTCCCGCTCCCCGGAGGGCCCCATGGGCAACGAAGTCTCGAAGATCATCTCCCGCATCGCGGAGCTCGAAGCCGAGCTCGAGCGGGAGCTCGAGGCCAAGCTGCAGGAAAAGCGGCGCGAGCTCAAGTACTCCCTGGACAAGGGGCGGGTCGCCTTCGAGCGCGAGGCCTGCGCCCTGCACGCGCGCCTGCGCCAAGGGCTCCTCTCGTATCTGCGCGAGTCCTCGCTGCCGGGACTCCTGGTCTCGCCGCTCGTCTACGCCCTGGCCGTCCCGCTGATCCTCCTCGACGCCTCGGTGTCGCTCTTTCAGGCCGTCTGCTTTCCCGTCTACGGCATCGCCAAGGTGGAGCGCTCGCGCTACATCCTCCTCGACCGCGGACACCTCGGCTACCTCAACCTCATCGAGCGCTTCAACTGCAACTACTGCGGCTACGCCAACGGCGTCCTGGCCTTCCTTCGGGAGGTGGCCTCCCGCACCGAGCAGTATTTCTGCCCGATCAAGCACGCCTTCCGCTCCGCCGGCACGCACTCGCGCTACCACGACTTCGCCGACTTCGGCGACGCCGAAGGCTACCGGCAGCTGCTCGCGCGCCTGAGCGAGCGGCGGCGCAAGGCCTGACAACCGGGGCCCAAAACCGTTACCGCGCCTCCATCGCGCCCGACGCGCGGGCCGCCTATCCTGTTCGTGATAGGCGGAGGCGATATGGAACGGATCAAGATGCCCAAGATTCGCTCGAAGCGGCGCTCCCGCGCCATCTTCCAGGCGCTCAAGAAGGAGAGCCGGCACGCGGCGGACAAGCCCGCGCTGGCCCGCCAGACTCGCCGGGCGGCCAAGCGGCGGGGACACGCCGCGCGCAGCGCGGCCGCCCGTCACGCGGCCCGCACCAAGGGTCCCGGAGAGCGGCGCCGGGAGGCCTTGCAGGCCGCGCAGACCCGGCGCTCGGCCTCGGTGCCGGGAGGGGGAGCATGATCTTCGCGAAGACGGCGACTCGAGCCGCGGAGCACACCCCGGGCTTCATCAACCGCTCCATCCAGAAGGAGACGGAGGAGAGCCTCGAGCTCTACGCGACGCGCGACCGCGCCGCGATCCTGCAGCGCCTCGACGAGCTCGACTGGGAGTGGGACGTGGGAAGGCTGCTGGAGACCCACGCCGCGCTCCTCGGCCTGGCAGGCTTGGCCCTGGGCGCGCGCGCCGGCCGCGGCTGGCGCCTGGTGAGCGCGGCGGCCCTCGGCTTTCTCCTCCAATATGCGGTGCGCGGCAGCTACCCGCCCCTGCGCCTCTTCCGGGGGCTGGGGTTTCGCACGGCCCGCGAGATCGAAGACGAGCGGCACGCCTTGCTGGAGCTCCTGCGCGCGACGCCGGGCTCGCCCCGGCGCCTGCCGCCGGGCGAGGCCACGTGATCCGCAAATGCTAGGATCGCCCTCGTAAAGGGGGGCGCGATGAACGTACTGGTCCTCAACTGCGGCTCGTCCTCGCTCAAGTTCCAGCTGATCGCGACCGACCAGGCCCGCATCCGCGCCGACGCCGACCGGCGCCTGGCCCGCGGCCTCATCGAGCGCGTCGGGGGCCTGGCCCTGCTCTCCTTCGAGGCCGCGGGCCGGCCACCCTTGCGCGACGAGGCCCCGCTGCGCGACCACCGCGCCGCCATCGACCGCGTCGTCCGCTGGATCGTCTCGCCTCAGGCCGCAATCCCGGGCATCGGCGCCCTCTCGGACGTCCACGCGGTGGGCCACCGCGTGGTGCACGGGGGCGAGCGCTTCAAGGCCTCCACGGCGATCGACGAGCGCGTGATCTCCGGCATCGAGGACTGCTTCGAGCTGGCCCCGCTCCACAACCCCGCGAACCTCAAGGGCATCCGGGCGGCGGTTGAGCTCTTCGGCCCCAAGATGCCGCAGGTGGCGGTCTTCGACACGGCCTTCCATTCGACCATGCCGGAGTGCTCGTATCTTTACGCGATCCCGTACTCCCTCTACCGGCGGCACAAGATCCGCCGCTACGGCTTCCACGGCACCTCGCACCGCTACGTCGCCTACCGCTACCGCCTCATGCGCGGCATAGCCCGCGACCAGGTGAACATCATCACGCTGCACCTGGGAAACGGCTGCTCCGCCTGCGCGATCAAGCGCGGCGCCTCCTACGACACCTCGATGGGGTTCACGCCGCTCGAGGGCCTGGTGATGGGCACCCGCTCGGGCGACGTCGACCCCTCGGTGCTGGAGTTCCTTTCGCACAAAGATGGGCTCTCCCTGGCCGAGCTCGACACGCTCCTCAACAAGCAGTCGGGCCTCCTGGGCCTGTCCGGCCTCACGGCGGACATGCGCGATCTCCTGGAGGAGGAGGCCCAGAGCGGGGACCGGCGCGCGTCCCTGGCCATCGACGTCTTCTGCGCCCGGGTCCGGCGCTACATCGGCGCGTACTTCGCGGAGATGGGCGGCGCGGACGCGGTGGTGTTCACCGGGGGCATCGGCGAGAACTCCGCCGAGATCCGCCGGCGGATCTGCGCGGGCCTGGGTCCCCTCGGCCTCACGCTCGACCAGAAGCGCAACGCCGCGGCGCGCTCGGCTCCCGCGCTGATCTCGACCGGACCCTCCCGCCTCAAGGCCTACGTGATCCCGACCAACGAGGAGCTCCTCATCGCCCGGGACGCCTACCGGGTGGTCTCGGGCCGGCCTTTTCCGAGGTGAGGCGCGCGTGAAGGGCCCCCTTTCCGCCGAGCTGCTGCGCAGGATGGACGCCTACTGGCGGGCGGCGAACTACCTCTGCGTCGGGCAGATATACCTCCTCGACAACCCGCTGCTGCGCGAGCCGCTTCGCCCGGAGCACATCAAGCCGCGCCTGCTGGGCCACTGGGGCACCAGCCCGGGCCAGAACTTCATCTACGTCCACCTCAACCGCCTCATCCGCGAGCGCGGCCTCGACATGATCTACATCGCCGGACCGGGCCACGGCGGCCCCGCCCTGGTGGCCAACACCTACCTCGAGGGCACCTACAGCGAGGTCTATCCCTCCGTGGGAAGAAGCGAGGCCGGCCTGCGCCGGCTCTTCAAGCGCTTCTCATTCCCCGGGGGCATCCCCAGCCACGTCGGCCCCGAGACGCCCGGCTCGATCCACGAAGGCGGTGAGCTGGGCTACT
>DATLOS010000657.1:0-2282 GCA_035536155.1 Elusimicrobiota bacterium | reverse complement strand
GACTTGTAGTCGGACCGCCCGTCGTTCTTCCAGAAGTTGATGGTGTTGTCGCCGGTGACGATGCCGTAGGGCCGCAGCGCGCCCTGGCAGCCGTCGTTGCCGGTGCCGCAGCGCACGTAGTCGAGCCGGTCGGCGATGCCGTTGCCGTTGTGGTCGCCGGCGGGCACCTGGTTGATGTCGGCGCGCCGCATGATGTGCACGCCGTGGCTGCCGACGTAGGAGACCTCGACGGTCGTCTCCGTCCCAAGCCGCTGCTCCCAGGTGAGGTTCCACTGGTTGTTGTACGGCGTCTCACGATCGATGTCGTAGCCGTTTTGCGGCCGCCCCGCGGTGGCGCGCGCGAAGGCGCCCTCGTAGGGCTCCTGCAGGCTGTCGAGGTAGCGCAGGCCGCTGATGTTGGAGTTGAAGAGGTTCTGCGCGAAGAGCAGCCAGGGCGACAGCCGCTCGCGCTGGTAGAACTGGCCGAAGCCGGCGCGCAGGGCTGCCTTGCCGTTGCCGAAGACGTCCCAGGCGACGCCGAGGCGAGGCGCCAGGTTGTTCTTGTCCTCCTTGACCAGCGAGCGGTTCGGCCCGAAGCTGCCGCCCGCGAAGCCGAGCTCGGTGCAGGTGTTGTTGCCCGGCGTCAGCATCAGGCCGTTGCAGGGCGAGCTGCCGAAGGCGACGTCGAAGCGGTCGGGGTTGAAGCTCGCGTACTCGTCCTGCTTCTCCACCGGGTTCTTGAAGTACGAGTAGCGCAGGCCGAGGTCGACGGTGAGGCCCCGCCGCGCCTGCCAGGAGTCGCCGACGTAGGCCTCGTAGTCGTTCCACTGCTGGTTGACGTCGACGTTCTTGGCGTTCTCGCCGAAGCCCCACAGCGAGTCGCGCAGCAGGAAGTCGGCGAGCACGTTGCCGGTCGGGCTGCCCCAGGTGTTGATGTTGACGGCGCCCCAGAAGTTGGTGACCGGCTCGGCGCTGGCGGCGAACAGCTCGTCCTTGGTGTTGTCGCTGTAGAGGATGCCGCCCTTCAACCAGTGGTCGCCGAAGACGCCCTGGTAGTCGTCCTTGAAGACCTTGAGGTCCTGCTGGTTCTTCCACGGCGCGATGTTCCACAGCGTCTCGTAGCCCTGGCCGCCCCAGAAGGTGGGGTGCGGCCCCTGGCCGGTGGGGATGAGCCGGCCGGAGTCGGGGAAGAAGCTGGGGATCGCCGCCGTGATCTGCGAGTTGAGGCCGGCGTTGGTGCCGCCGCGCTCGATGACGATCTCGTTGCCGGAGAGCGAGAAGTTGACGGTGTTGACGGCGCCGCTGCCGATCGTCTGCGAGAGCTGCGCCACGACCGACTTGCCGGGCTGCGTCCACGACGAGTCGACGGCGGGGAACGGGTCGTCGCCCCAGAGGCCGTTCTGCGACGTCGCGTTGGGAGCGCCGTTCACCCACTCGTCGTGGGTGTAGCGCATCATCACCTGGATGCTGTCGGTGGCGCTCCAGTCCAGGCGCGCGTTGCGCTGCTCCCAGTCGATCGGCGTGTCGACGGATTGCACCCAGTTGAAGCAGGAGCCGCCCGCGGGCGTGACGTTGGCGTGCGGATAGAGCTGCAGGTAGAGCAGGCCGCCGGGGCTCAGCCGGTCCGCCGGGATGCGGTTGCCGGGGAAGGGCTGGCCGGTGTCGGGGTCGATGGGGATGGGCCCGCCGCAGCCGGGGATGCGCGCTCCGCTGAAGTCGCCTTGCCGCTCGGCGTCGGTGGGCACCAGCGAGCTGCGCACGACGCCGCGCGTCTCGTCGTTCCACTCGCCGGAGACGAAAGCGAAGAGCTTGTCGTGGACGACCGGGCCGCCGAAGGTGAAGCCGTAGTCGTCGCGCTCGAGCTTGGCTTTGTCCTGGCCCGACTGCTCGAGGAAGTAGTTGTTCTGGTTCCAGGCGTCGTCGCGGCGGAAGAAGAAGACGCTGCCCTTGTACTGGTTGTCGCCGGAGCGGGTGATGAGGTTGATCTGGCCGCCGCTCGAGCCGCCGAACTCCGGGCCGTAGTTGTTGCGGTGGATCTTGAACTCCTCGATGGCGTCCACCGACGGGTAGACGAGGATGGTGCGGTTGGAGCCGACGTCGTTGTTGTTGGCGCCGTCGATCGTCCACAGGTTGGAGGTGACGCCGCCGCCGCTGATCGACAGGTCGCTGCCGGTCATCAGCCCCTTGTTCTTGGTGTCGAAGTTCTCCGGCGCGCTGACCCCCGGCATGAGCAGCGCGAGCTGGGTGAAGTTGCGGCCGTTGAGCGGCAGCTCGCGGACCTGCTCGCCGGTGACCAGGCCGGC
>DATLOS010000656.1:0-4702 GCA_035536155.1 Elusimicrobiota bacterium | reverse complement strand
TCAGGATGTGGGCGAACCCGGCGCCCGGCCCGTGCCGGACGAGCTCCTCGAGGCGGGCGTTCGGGGTGAACCCTGGCCGGTGGAGAAGCCCGGTGTCGAGCGGCATGAACCCCCGCGCGCTGAGAGCTCGGGCCGCGGCGGCCTCGTCGGTCGCGCCCGCGAGATCGAACTCGGCCTCGAGCGGGATGAAGCGGAGGATCTCTTGCTCCTCCAGCAGCCGGAGCCGAGCGATGAGCAGGGAGCGCCGGACCCGCTCGACATAGAGCGCCTGCCGCCGGGGCGCCCAGTAGAGGAGCGCGGCGAGGTAGGAGTCCTTGAACTCGAGGACGCCCCCCTCCGGCGCGTAGAAGTTGAGGCGGCTCGCGACGTACTCGTAGAGGTTGAGCGCGTCCTCGACGGCGTCGATGTCACGGTCCCCGAAGTCCCGGAGGATCTGTTCGAGCGCGCCGGCGCGCAGGGTGATGTGAAGCTCGACCCGCTCGACAGTGCTGCGATCCGCGACGCGCTCGATAAGCGCCTCGCGCGGATTGGTGGGCTTCTTGGCGGTGTCCGCCCGGCCCGCGCGCTTCTTGGGCTCGGCCGTGAGGCGCTCGACGTACGTCTTGGTTTCCACGCCGATCGGCAGCTCGGTGACGACGACGGTCCGCCGGCCCTGGTCCAGGTGGTAGGCGCCGAAGCAGGCGAGGCGGCCGCGGGCGGCCCGGAAGGTGCCGGTGAATCCCCGCCTCCCGGGCGGCAGGTCCCAGCGCTCGGCCGCAGCGCCGGCGGCCTGGAGCGCGGCCGGATCGGGCCCGGCTCGCAGGCGCCCGGCGAGCTCGTGGAGCGTCGGGTCCCCGGCCAGGTAGGCGTCGACGACGGCACAGGCGGCGTCGAGGTCCCGCCCGAGGCTCTCGTGGTTCCAGGCCTCGCTGACCGCGTTGCCGGACTCGAGGACGGCCAGCGGCGCGACGGGCACGAATGTGACCGGCTCGGCGCGGGCGCCGTCTTCGAACACATACTCGAGCAGGCAAGCGTCGGCCGCCGGGAAAGCCGCGGCCGCGAGCGGGCCGAGCCGGACGCTGATGTAGCGGGGCTTGCCGGCGAGATGCTCGTGGCGGTTGCCGAACTGGCCGACGCCGGTCAAGAAGGGGTACAGGCGTGCGCCGAGGAAGGCTTGGGCCATCCAGGTGATCGTCAGGTTGAGCGGATCGTTGCCGTGGTGGTAATGCAGCTTCTCGGAGACGAAGCCGCAGAGCTGGAAGACCTTGACCACCGCGTGCCCCCGCAGGCGCAGGAAGGCGCCCGCCAGGATCTTGCGCCGGGAGGGGGTGAGGCCGTCGACGGCGCCCGGGATCTGTCGCTTGATCGCGTCGAGCTTGTAGGCGTGGGCCTCGATCTCGAGCTGGACGCGCGCGACCGGGATCTGTCGCTCGGCCCGCAGGCGGCCGGCCTCGCCGGGCCCCAGGAGGGCCGCCGGCCGGGCGAGCGCAACCTTGCGCAGCGCCGGCGAGGCGCCGAAGTAGACCCCGAAGGCCCGCGAGGTGTTGGGGTCGCACCGGTAGACATGGATGTTCTGCTCGAAGCGGCCGGCGGCGAAGAGGCTCAGGGTCTCCTCGCCCTCGTCGTGGGAGGCGAGGCCCTTGTAGTAGCGGATGTCGTGCCGGGCCGCCCGGTCCGGCTCGGCGGCGAGCCAGGCCTGGAACTCCGCGTCGTCGTAGAACTCGACCGGCGCCCCGCGCGGCGGGTAGGCCCGGACGAGCGGCGTCGCGAAGCGGGCGACGAAGCCGGCGCGGAGGAGCGCCGGCCACAGGGTGTGCACCCAGGTCAGGACCAGCGGCGCGATCTTGCCGACGCCGTCGACGTCCTGGTCGACGCACAGGACGAGCTGGCCGTAGTTGAGCTCGGCGCGCTCGGCGGCCGTCTCGTAGGTGCAGTCGTAGCGCAGGCCGAGCGCCGTGGCCAGCGCCGAGAGACGCTTGTTGTCGCGGAGCCGCTGGCTCCGGACGGCGACCGTCTGGCCGTCCCCCGTCGCGAGCTGGGTCACCTGGCGCGCGGCGTTCATCACGACGCCCTGGAGGCTGATGACGCCGCACCACTCGGTGGAGGGGCCGCCCTGCCCCACGTCGCGGCCGAGCTTCAGGCCCGTGCTGAGGAGGCTCAGCGCGCTGTCGCCTTCGGCCGCTAGGAGGCGAGCGTGCGCGCGCTGGCGGCCGCCGGCGCGTCGCGCGGGCGTGTACTTATCGGGGACCGCCCGCGCCCCGGCCTTGCCGGCCCGCGCGACGAGGACCCGCTCGGCGACGATCTGGCCGACGGCGCGGAGGAAGGCGGCGTCGAGCTTGTAGTGGTTCAACGCAGCGGGAGGCACCTGGAGCTCGTCCTTCCGCTGGCCGCCCCAGTCGGCGCCGGGGAGGGCGCCGCACATCACGAGGCGGACGCCCGCCAGCGCCGCGGCGGTGTCCAGGCGCTCCGAGTCCTTCGCCCTGACCACGCGCCGGATGCGCTCGTTGACGGCGGCGCAGATGGTGCGCCGCAGGTAGGCGACGTGGGCGCCGCGGCAGAGGACGCCGTTCACCAGCGCCATGTCTGCGCCGCCCGGCAGGCGGGCCGCGCGGACGCCGGGCGGCAGCACCACGGCGACGACCTCCCAGGGGTGCTGCCGGAAGCCCTCGGCCTCGGCCCGAGCCCGGCCGACCTGGACGACGGTCCTCGCCGCCTCGACGCCCGGCGGCAGCAGGAGCCGCGCGAGCGCCGCGGCGCTCGAGGTCTCGCAGAGGCGCCCGTTGAAGCTGACCGCGACCCGCCGCGTCCCGAGGTACGCGGCCGTCTGGAGGGCGCGGAGGCGGATCCAGGCTTCCAGGTCCGCGGCGGCCGCCGCCGTGAGCGGCGCGTCGGCGCCGGCGGGGTAGCCCAGCTCCCGGTAGGCCGGGACGAAGCTCACCCGGGTGTAGGGCGCTTTCGAGCCCGGCGCGGCGGCGCGCTCCAGGACCTGGGGAGGCTCGCGGACGTCGAGCCGGTCGCGGAACACCTGCGAATAGTAGAGGCCGCTCCCGGTGTCGAGGGTCTCGACGCGGAACCAGGCCGAGTGCACGTTGGCGAGCTTCGCTCCGAGCCCGTTCATCCCGCCCTTGATGCTGTGGGCCCCCTTCTCGATGTTGGTGCCCGACAGGAAGTAGGCGAAGGCCACCTCGGGCGTGTAGACCGGGCGGCCTTCGTGGCGCAAGTCGCCGAAAACGCGGACCGGGATGCCCGGTCCGTCGTTGAAGACCTCGACGCGCCCCTGCTTCGGGTCGAAGCTCACGTCGATCCGGGTGACGCGGCCGCCCGGTCCCGCGCCGCCGGCCGCCTGGTCCGTCGCGTTGACCAGGATCTCGTCGACGATCTTCAGGAGGGCGGGGGTGTGGGCGCGCGGGATCGCCACGAGGGCCGGCTGGCCGGCGGCCAGCGTCGCGCCGGCGAGGTCGGGGATCAGGACAGGGCTCAGGGCGCCGGCCCACATCCCCTTCTTCTTGGCGTGCTCCTTCAGGTCGCTAACGACGAAGGCCTCAGGCGTCAGCGTCGCGCCGGTGGCCGCGCTCGCGGCCGCGGCGGGCGCGCTCGCGGAAGGGCGCGGCGCGGCGGGCGCGCTCGCAGAAGGCCGCGGTGTGGCCGGCGCGGAGAGCCGCGGCGTGGACGGCGCGGAGGGCCGCGGCGCGAGCGGCGCGGGAGTGGCGGCCCGCACTGCGGCCGGCGTGGCCGTGGAGGGCCGCGGCGCGGCAGGGCGCGGCGCGGGGCGAGGACCGGCTGGAGAGGCCATGCTTTCCAGGCTAGAGCTGCTTCAATTCCCGGCGGCCGAAAAACATCGCGCGGGGCTCGCGCCGGCCGGGCGGTCAGGGCATCTTGGGGTCGTGGTCCGGCTCGGTCAGCTCGTAGAGGCCGTCCGCGTACGACGTGGGGCCTTCCGGGCCGTAGTAGTCGCGCTGGCGGGGGCGGTACCACCGGACGGGCGTCGACGGGAACCGCCAGTTCTCCGGGATGCCGTCGTCCGCGCCGCTGGCGGCGGGGTCCTTGTCCAGGCCGGCGGGCCCGACGTCGACGCCGACGTCGCCGGGCTCGGCGCTGCTGTTGTACTCGGTGAGGCCCTGGCGGTCCTCGAGGCTCGTCCGCTGGGAGTAGACGCGGCGCACGCCGTCGGCGTAGCGGTACAGGTTGCCCGCGATGAGCGGGTCCACGTCCGCCGTCGAGTAGAGCCGCCCCAGGGCCGCGTAGACGCTGTGCCGCTCGGGCGTCTCCGAGAGGCACATGCCGGCCGCGTCGGCGCCGCCGTAGTAGCTGTAGGTGGCCCCCTCGGCGGCGTCCAGCGCGGGCTTCGGCGTTTCTGGGGCGGTCTCGGGCGGCCCGGCGACCGAGAGCGGCGCAGGCCGCGCCGGGCGCGCCGAGTCGGCGCGCGGGGAGCTCGCGCGCGGAGAGGCGCTCGGCTTCACCGGCGCCTCGCGCTCCGGCGCGCCGGCGCCTCGCGCCGAGGCAAGCCCGCCCCGGCGCCCGGCCTCAGCGATGAGGGCCATCACGATGACCGCCGCGAGGGCCGTCAGGATGGTCAGATCGGCGCAGCGAGACGGCATTATTGAGTTCCGCGTAAACCGGCACGCCGCGCCGATCAGGGCGGGACGCCCAGCCGCCCGCAGCACTCGCCGGTCAGCGGCCCCCCTTCGAAGTCGATCGCGGGCATCGCCCCCGAGGTCGGCCC
>DATLOS010000655.1:0-2838 GCA_035536155.1 Elusimicrobiota bacterium | reverse complement strand
ATCCTGGTCAGCGGCTTTCTGATCGCCCTAGGCGTGCTCCACCACCTCTTCGGGGGACGGGTCCCCGCGTCCTCGCCGCCGGACGCGGAGCCGCAGGCGCCGGCGCTGGGGCTGGAGAACGGCACGGCCATCGCCGGCGCCTCGCTGCCCGGCCTCCAGGTGCTGCGCCGGCTGGGCGTGGGCGGGATGGGCGTGGTCTACGAGGCGCTGGACCAGCGCCTCGACCGGAAGGTGGCGATCAAGCGCATGCGCGAGGAGATCTGCGCCGACCCGCGGGAGAAGGAGCGCTTCCTGCGCGAGGCCAGGACGGTCGCCCACCTGCGCCATCCCAACATCGTCGAGATCTACTATATCCTCAACGACGGCGAGTACCTGGTCTTCGAGCACGTCGACGGACAGACGGTGCACGAGCTGATCCAGGCCGGCGGCAAGCTGAGCCTGCCCAAGGCGCTCGAGGTCCTGCGCGGGACCTGCGCCGCCCTCGACTACGCCCACGCGCGCGGCGTCATCCACCGCGACCTCAAGCCCTCCAACATCATGGTGGACCGCGAGGGCAAGGTCCGGGTCATGGACTTCGGCGTCGCGCGGCAGGCGAAGGACTCCCTGAGCCGGCTCTCCATGACCAACACCGTCGTGGGCACGCCGCCCTACATGGCGCCCGAGCAGGAGCAGGGCGTGGTGCGCAAGGAGTCCGACGTCTACGCCCTCGCCATCTGCCTCTTCGAGATGCTCACCGGCCAGCTCCCCTTCAGCGGCGTGGGCGCGGGGATGCTCATGGCCAAGCTCAACAAGAACTACATCCCGCCCACGCGCATGACCGCCGGCCTTCCCGAGGGGATCGACGAGGTCCTGGCGAATGCCCTGAACCCGGATCCCGACCTGCGCATCCGCTCGGCGGGCGAATTCCTGGCGGCGCTCGAGGCCCTGAGCGGGCTCCGCCGCTGATGCCGGCTCCCAAGCGCGTCCTCTCCGAGCTCGCCGCCTTCGATCGGCGCGAGGGGCTCCTCCGGCGCGGCGACCGGGTGCTGGCGGCCGTCTCGGGAGGCCCGGACTCCGTCTGCCTCGCGCACCGCCTCGCGCGCCTTTCGGGCCCGCGCGGCCTGCGCGTCGAGCTGATCCACTTCGACCACGGCCTGCGGGGCGAGGCCGCGCGCCGCGACGAGCGCTTCTGCCGCGCCCTGGCCGAGCGCCTGGGGCTGCCCTATCATGCGCGCCAGCTTCCCGTCGCCCGCGCGGCGCGCGCGCAGCGCCGCAGCCTGGAGGACGCGGGACGCGTCCTGCGCTACCGGGCCCTGGCGAGCGAGGCGCGGCGCCTGGGATTGGACACGGTCGCGGTGGGGCACCACCTGGACGACCAGGCGGAGACCCTCATCCTCCACCTCCTGCGCGGCACCAAGGCGAAAGGCTTGGCGGGCATCCCACCCTCGCGCCCCTTGGCGGACGGAGTGCGCCTGGTGCGCCCGCTCCTCGGGATCTCCCGCGCCGACGTGCTCACCTACCTGCGCGCCTACGGCCTGCGCTTCCGGCGGGACGCGAGCAACCGCGAGGAGCGCTTCACGCGCAATTGGGTCCGCCTGCGGATCCTGCCCATCCTCGAGAGCCGCAGCCCCCGGCTGCGCGAGCACCTCGCCGCCCTGGCGGCGGACGTGCGCGCGCTGCTCAAGGATAGCGGGCCCGGATCTCCTCGACGCGCCGGATAGCCGCGTCCAGGCGCTGTCGCTGCCATGCCAACAATGGCATGCGGCCGCCCGTGGGACGCCAGCCCAGCCCGGAGGAGCGGACCTCGACCAGAAGCGCCAACAGCCGGTCCGCCTCGGCTTTGCTGTAGCGAGACTGGAAGTCCTCGGCCCGCAGCCGCTGCATCGCGACGCCCGTCGGCGCGAGCCCGCGCGCCCGCAGGACGTTCAAGAAGCCGTCGCCGCCGTAGCCGAGGAGGAAGGCCGTCTCCTTCACCACGGGATTGAGCCAATCGGCGGCGCGCTCCTCGATCGAATCCCCCGCCGGCATGCCGGAGAGCTCGGCGACGCGCAGTAGCGCGTCGACGTAGCCGCCGGCGAGGCCCTCCATGCGCCGCTGCTCCGGGCTCAACGGCCCGGCCTTCGCCGCCGCGGCAGCCTCGGCGCGCACCGCCTCCCGCACGAGGCGGAAGTGGATCCGCCGGTAGCTCTCCCGCTGTACCGACCCGCTGTTGAAATCCCATTGGAGGACGACGCCCTCCTGGACCAGACGATCCCGGAGGTCCGGGAAAAGCGACTCCGCCTCGTTGATGTAGGAGTCGAGCGTCCAGGGCAGGGAGCGCCTGGCCAGGCCGGCCAAACCCGGCGGCACGCCGCCGGGAGCTTTCTCGGCGGCTTCCCAAGACCGGGCGAGCTCCACCCACAGAAGGGCCGGATCGTCGGAACGCACGCGGTCAAGCGCCGCGCCGCCGAAGGCCCACAGCACCGGCGGCGTCCCGAGCTCTTTCACCGCCGCGTCGATGTCCGGAGCTCCCGGCCGGGACGCCTGCTCCAGCACGTAGCGCCCCACCCAGAGCGAGAGCTCGGGGTCCGAGGACTGGCGCATCGCGGCCACCCAGAGCCGGTTCATGCCGCCCAGGTCGTACGGGAACCGCGAGCGAAGCTCGCGCTCGGCCTCCGCCCGGACCTTCGGGTCGGCGTCCTTGAGGCGGCGCATGACGACGCCCGGCGGCAGCGCGCCTTGCGCCGGGGACTCCGGATACCAGCGCAGCTGGATCGCGTAGAGGTCCTCGATCGCGTCGGCCAGGTTCCGGTACTGCCAGGCGAGCATGGGCTCATGGCCGCTCCAGCGGCCGAACATGAGAAAGGGCACGAACTTCGG
>DATLOS010000654.1:0-12907 GCA_035536155.1 Elusimicrobiota bacterium | reverse complement strand
GACTGCCCCTGGCTGGGCACGATGCGCGGCGGGTGCTTGCCGAACTCGAGGAAGATCTGCACGATCTCGTCGTAGTCCAGCTCCTCCTTGCGCAGGAGCTCGGCGACGAAGCGCTCGAGGACCGCCCACTCCGACTTGAGCGTGGCCTCCACCTCGGTCATGGCCTGCTTGAGGATCTGCTGGGTCTCGAGGTTGAGCTTCTCCTTGAGCGCCTCGGAGACCTGCTCCTTGGGCAGGACCGAGAAGTCGCCCACGAAGCCGTTCGTGCCCATGCCCATGCGCCAGACCATCATATGGGCGAAGCGCATGGCGTTGGCGAAGTCCGAGGAGACGCCGTCGGTGGTCGTGCCGTACTTGAACTTTTCGGCGACGTAGCCGGCCAGGGCCACCTTGATGTGGGCCAGGTAGGTGTTGCGGTCCTGGCTGTAGATCTCCTCGCGCGGCGTCGAATGGACGACGCCCAAGACGCCGCCGCGCTGGATGATCGAGGCCTTGAACACGTCGTTGGTCGGGTGGGTGAGGTACAGGACCACCAGGTGGCCCGCCTCGTGGTAGGCGGTCATCTCGCGCTCGCGCTCGGTCATGTTGAGGCGGTGGGCGACGCCCAGCTCGATGCGCTCGATGGCCTCCGTGATCTCCCGGTAGCCGATCATGTCCTTCTTGTTCCGGGTCGTGATCAGCGCGGCCTCCTTCAATATGTTCTCGATCTCGGCCGGCGTGCGGCCCACCGCCTTGCGTGCCAGGCGGCCGTAGTCGATGGAGGGATCCATGCGGATCTTCTTGGCGTAGTACTCGAAGATCGCCTGGCGCTCCTGCAGGTTGGGGCGTCCGATCTGGATCTTGCGGTCGAAGCGGCCGGGGCGAAGCAGGGCCGCGTCCAGCACGTCCTCCGCCGCGTTCATCGCGCCCAAGACGACCACGTGCGCGTCCGTGTCGTGGAGGCCGTCCATCTCCACCAGGAGCTGGTTCAAGGTCGAGTTGCCCTCGGAGGAGCCGCCGAAAGCGTCGAAGAAGACGCGCGCGCGGCCCAGCACCTCGAGCTCGTCGATGAAGATCACGCAGCCGCCGTAGGCCTGGGCGTACTGGCGCGCCTGCTTGAAGAGCTTGCGCACGCGGGCCGCGCCCACGCCGACGAAGATCTCGACGAACTCGGAGCCCGCGGCGGAGAGGAAGGGGATGCCCGCCTCGGTGGCGATGGCCTTGGCCAGCATGGTCTTGCCGCAGCCGGGAGGGCCCATCAAGAGGAGGCCGCGGATGATGTTTCCGCCCACCTGCTTGAGCTTGGCGCGGTCCTGGATGAGCTGGACGACCTCCCAGGCCTCGCGCTTGGCCTCGGCCAGGCCGATCACGTCGGAGAAGCGGACCTTGACCGTGTCCGCGTCGACCTTGGCCTTCTTGAACTGGACGAAGCCGCCGCCGTACTGCAGAAGATACAGGAAGGCGACGAAGACCAAAGTTTGGAGGATGCCCCAGGGCAGGGACGCCACGTTGATGCCGATGATGTAGCGCCGGACGCTCTCCTCCATGCCCGCGAGGTACCACATGGGCAGAAGGACCGCGATGCTGGTTCCGACGATGATCGCTACCCAGAGCCAGTAGCGCTGCATGAAAAGCTTGAGTTTAGCCCAGAACACGGATCCCTCCTGACGACCCTAAGTCCGACACCTTAGAATACTCTTTTGTTCCCGAACCCGCCAGGGTCCCGAAATGACGTCCTCATGGCTGCAATCCCGGCAGGACGAAGGCGATGGGCCGGTCCCGGTTGGGGACGTATTTGACCACCTCGAACTTGAAGCCCGAGTTCTTCCACAGCGGGACGTTCGCGGGATTCGTCCGGACGGTGAGCGTGACCACGTTCCAAACCTGGGTCCGCGTGACGGTCAGCCCCGCGGACTGGAGGCCCAGGAAGCCGCGCGTGCGCGCGTCCTGGAAGCCCAGGTACTCCCGCACGCGCTGCTCGATGTGGCCCTTGAGCGCCCCGTCGTCGAACGGCTCATAGCTCACGTTGCGGTGCGACTCCAGCTGCCAGCGCCGGGCGGCGTAATACGACGCGATCTCCATCTTCTGCACGAGGATGAGGAGCGCGAATACCTTGGAGAAGGCGAAGAGGAAGAACATGAACAGGGGCAAGAGCAGCACGACCTCGGTGGTCGCCTGCCCCGCCTCTCCCCGCCTTCTGCGTGGGAATCTCATCAAAAATGTATACCTCCCGGGTATCACGAGTGCAAGGGTTTCCTTAAAATTATCCACAAAATTACAACTTGCTCGCGCACCGAACGAAGTCGGCAGCCGAGCCCGCCGGGACCCAAAGCCGCACGCGCAAGGGCTCGTCGGGCTGCGCGCTCGCGGCCACCGAGACATAGCCCCGGCGCAGCCAGTCCTCGATCGGCTTGCCGTACGTCTCCCACGGCATCCCCCATATCGATGAGTCCTGGATGATCACCGCCGATGGGGAATTGCGCTCCAGGGCGTTCAGCGTGAGCGCGCGCTGGCCCGGCCATGCGTCCTGCCAAGGCAGGTAGAATACGCTGGGGACGGCAGGCAGGCGATCGGCGTCCATGTAAAATCGCGGGTACACGGGGAATACGGCGATGCGCGCCGACGCGGGGGTGCACGCGCGGACGGCACCCACGAGCATCTTGTACTGGACGTTCTCCCCCGCGTACTTTTTCAGCGACGCCGCCGCCCACGACGTCGCCATCAGCGTCGGCAGGCAGAAGAACACGGAGAAGCCCAGCAAAGCCGCGGTCCAGCCCCAGCCCGCTCGGCGGCGCGCCGCCGCCCAGAGGAGCGCGAATTGACGGCTGAGCAGGAGCGTCGCCATCAAGAAAAAAGGGGCGGCGTGAAACGGGATCCCCTGCGGCATGCGCTCCGAGCGCAGCCTGAGCGCGACCGCGAGCGCGGCCCATGCTCCCGCGTCGAAGTATCGGCGCGATACGAGCATCCTCCATACCCAAGCGACGAAGGAGAGCTTCAGGACCCCTTCGAAATACTGCTCGGGGCTCTCCCAGGTCAGCGCGCTCCGGAAGTACGCCGCGTTTTCCCGCACGGCCCGCGCCAACAGACCCGCGGCAGGGTGCGCCGACGAGATACCCCAAAAGGGCGCGTAGACCTTCGCGTTGAACGTGATCACGCTGGGATACCATTGCCCCAGGTCGACATGGCCGGAGCACCACAGAAAAAACGCGGCAAGCCAGGCGGCGAAGCCCGCCGCGAGCTCCCGCCATCGCCGCCGCCATCGCGGGTCCCGCGCAGCCCAGAGCCCGAGGCATGCGAAGGCGGGCGCGCAGGCGGGAGACGCGCTCGCCAAAACACCGAACAGCGCTCCGGCGACGGCGGCCTCGCTCCGCGCGACCGCGGGGAAGTTGAAGCCGAGCGGAGTCCCCAATAAAGCGACGAGCAGCAAGGCCGCGTAGCCCCAATACGACTCCACGAGCATCATCTGGCCCATCCAGTAAGTCAGCCATTGGGAAGACAGGGCCGCGAAGGCGGCGGCGCAAACGACTCCCGTGGAGCCGCCCCGTCTGCGGGCCACGGCGTAGAGCGCGGCGCAGACAAGCGCCCACAGGACGATCATGAACCCCCGAAAGACCTCCGGGCGATTCCCGAATGCGCACGCCAACGCCCAGCCGGGAAGATAGTCGAGCGGCATGTGGTGCGAGAACACGTCCCCGTAGAGCCGCCATCCTTTGGAGAGCAGCCACGCCGTGGTCATGCAGGCGTCCTCGTCCCAGTGCGACTCGACGAACGCCACCCGCGACATGTCCGCAAGGAGCGCGGCGAGAAAGAGCAGGAAAAACGGGAACGGGCGCCGGGCGGGGGCCTTCAGCCACGCGCGGACGCGAAGCCTTATGGCGAGAGCCTCGACTGGAACTTCGGCGTGGGATTGGGCCAGAGGCCGCCCACCGCGGTCGTGTCGATCGCGCCGATGGTGGCGTGCACGCACGGCCGTCCGCGGGGAGCGTCGCGGCAGTCGGCCTCGCGGTTGAAGTCGACGTTGAAGTAGTTCCCCGGCGCCTTCCAGTGCTGCACGATCGGGTAGCCGGGCCCGCCGCCGTTGCCCTTGCGAGAGCGCAGGTCCGAGAGGTCGGAGTCGGGAATCGACATGATCTGGAACAAGCCCGCGGGCGAGCAGCCCTGGATGGTGTTGGGCATGGAGATGGGGCTGTTGGGCGCCCAGATCTGGTAGGGCTGGAAAGCGTTGTTCGTCGGCTTGTTGCCGTAGATCATGATCTCCTCGATGCAGTAGGGCTGGGGGCGGAAGGAGCGGTTGAAGTAGGCCGATCCGGAGTAGGCGTCGCCGATCGGATCGTTGGTGTTGAGCCAATACGACTTGCGGAAGAAGTTGTGGCTCTGGGTCAAACGCTTGAACACCGACCACTGGGCGTCCTCGACCGAGCCCAAAAGCTGATAGATCTGCACGTAGAGCTTGTAGATGTCCTGGGCGTCGTCCCAGCTCAGCCAGTAGTCGAGCGCGTCCTGCATCGTCAGCAGCTCGAGCTTCGGGTCCACCGAGGGCGGATTGGTGTTCTTCGCGGCACCGGTGCCGCCGAACACGATGCTCCACGAGGACTGGTTGTCGAGCGACGCGTCGGGCGCCGTCGAGCTCGAGCGCGGGAAGGCGCCGTTCTTGTAGAGGATCTCGTAGAGGCGGTCGCCGGCGGCGCCGCAGTCGCCGCCGGTGTTGTTCTTCTTCTCGATGCAGGTGTTGTAGAAGCCCTCGTAGAAGATGCGCTGCGGGAACGCGCCGTTGACGTAGGCGGAGCGGTTGAGGAAGTCGGAGTAGTTCGTCATCTCGATGAAGGCCGCCGAGTCCAGGGCGAACTGGTGGCGGATCTTCTCGCGGGAGAGCTTGGCCGTCTCGAAGATCAGATAGACGAACAGGAAGAGCGAGGGCAGCACGAAGAGCGACGGCAGGGAAATCTGCCCCCTTCGGTTCCGCAAAAGTCGGCGCAGCAATAGCATAAGGCGCGGCCCGCGCGAGCCGCTTATAGGTAGTTTATAGACGCTGGCCATTACAAATGCAAGGCCGCCCGGAGCGAAATTACCAGCCGTTTACGGAAGGCTCCGGGCGAGGCCGGCCAGCTCGCGGCTCGACCAAAAATCCGGATGGCGCTCTCCGTCCCGGCGGATGAGGTCGCCCAAGGCGCCGGATCGGGAGAAGTCGTAAGCCAGCTGCTCGCCGACCGTCATGGCTCGGGACGCGTACGCGCTGGGCACGTTCAGGTCCACGATATCGTCCATGCGCATCGGCAGGGAGGCTTCCTTGGCCACGGAGAACACGCGCGCCAGCACCTCGCGGTAGCGCTCGCTCAGGCTGGACCCGTAGTGCGCGTGGAGCCAGTCGTGGATGGAGGCGAGGAATTTCCCGAAGTAGCGCCCGTCGCCGCGCAGGACTCCGTCTATTCCCGGAAAGTGCAGGGCGAACGGCCGTCCCCCGCGGGCGATGCCGTCCACCACCCCGGCGGTATCCGTCCGCCCGAACTCGGGCTGCAGCGTCACGGCCTCCAGGCCGTTCTTGGCGAGCAGGTGCGCCTGGATGAATCCGAAGGTCGGGACGAGAAGCGCCGAATGGCGGTTCCAGAAGGAGACGCCGGGGATGCTGAAGGCATTCAGCAGGAACTCGCTCTGGATGTCCCAATAGGTCTTTCCCCACTCGGGTTGAGCGCCCCAGAAGCGCGATCCGATCCGGTCCGCGTCCGGCCGCAGCACCCAGACGAAGCGCTCCGAGGCGGGAAGGCGCTGGAGCAGGCGCTCCAAGCGCATAGTCTGCCGGAGGTTCAAGCCCTCTTTGCCCCGTCCCTTCACCAGCTCGCGGGCGAAAGGGGTCAGGCGCCCTCCCTCCATCAGGGGCACGGCCACGCGCTGGCTCGCGGGCGGCGCGACGTCGTCGAAGGCCTCCCAGCGCAGGATGACGCTGGAGAGCTGGCCCAGCCCGATGCGGCCCGCCCGATGCGCCGCCAGCGCCAGGTGAACGGATTCCTCCGGCGACTCGAAAACGGCGTGGGACCAGTCGCCCTCGCCCAGCGCCCGCACCAGCGCGTCCACGCGCGCGGGATCCGCCGCGTAGCCGTCGTCCAAGGACTCGAATGCCGCCGTGGCCGAAGGGCGCATGGAGACGGCGGAGAAGGGATCATGCAGGAGGCCTTTGATGGAACGGCGCGCCCGGCGCACGACCGGGGAGACGACGTCCGAATCGCCCTCTTGGCGGACCGCGTCTTCGGCCGCGGGGGAACCGGCCCCGGGGGTCGTCGCGGCCGCCGCGGGCTCCCGCCCGGGCTCGAGCGCGGGCGCCTGGGCGAGCGCCGCGGGCGCGAGAGGCGCGGGCGCGGCCGGCGCCGCATCCTCGTCGACTCTTCCTGGAAGCGGCGAAAGCGACGCCTCCGTCCGGGGAGCCTCGAGCGAGAGAAGCGGCGCCGGCTCGACCGGGAACGAAGCCGGCAAAGCGCCCGCGAAGCCGACGGCCGCGGGCGTTCCGGCGCGCGCCGAGCCCCCGATGCGCGCGCTCGAGCCCGGGCCCGCCCAGGCGCATGGCGCCGCGAGCCACCAAGCCAGCGCAAGACGCAATCCTCTCATCCCCGATAGACTAGCCGGCGTGGCGAGCCGCGGCAGTGCCAAAAGACCCGACCTCCTAGACTTTCGGGTACCTCGGCGCTGGGCCTACTGCCCGTAGGAGAGGCGCAGAGCCAGGAAGGTGGGCAGGCCGGCGTTCGTGATCTTGTCCTGGACGGCCTTCACGTCGTAGGGGACCCGCAGGAGCTGGAAGGTCCGCGTATCGTCGTCGTAGACGCCGCAGGCCGCGCGGGCGTCGTGGTCGCGCGGCTGGCCCACCGAGCCCGGGTTGATGACGCTGCGCACGCCCGGGGCGACCGCCACCTGCTGGCCCTCGGCCAGGGGCCCCGCCTCGACGATGCTCACCGGCTCCTTCATGAGAAAGCAGAGCGGAAGATGGCTGTGCCCCACGAAGCAGGGCGAGACCTTGAAGTGCGCGCAGTTGTCGTGGAACTGCTGGATGGTGACCAGGTACTCCTCGGCGGCGTTGCGCGGCGAGCCGTGGACGACGGTGAACTGGGGCGTCTCGATGCGCTCGGGAAGGGCCGCGAGCCAGGCCAGACTCGTGGGCGAGAGGGTCCGGCGCGCGTGGAGCACCGCCGCGCGCGCCGGCTCGTTGAACCAACGCAGGTCCATCTTCCCCAAAACCGCCAGGTCGTGGTTGCCCCGCACGCAGAGCAGGTTGGGCAGCGCCGCCAACCGCTCCACGATCTCGTCGGGCTGGGGCCCGTAGCCCGCGATGTCGCCGCAGCAGAGATAGCCCCCGACCCCGCGGGCCTCGAAGGCCCCCAGCACGGCCTCGAGGGCCTCCAGGTTGGCGTGGACGTCGGAGAAGACGCCCCAGAGCATTACGCGGCGGTCGCGGCGGCGGAATCCCCGGCGGCCTGCGCCGCCCCCTTCTTCTTGAAGTCGACCGACATCAGCAGCGAGACGCCGGACTCCTCCATCGTGATCCCGTAGATCACGTCGCAGGCTTCCATCGTCTTCTTGTTGTGGCTGACGATGAGGAACTGGCTCTTGCTGCCGAATTCCTTGAGGAGGGAGACGAAGCGGTCCACGTTCGCCTCGTCGAGGGCCGCGTCGGCCTCGTCGAGCATGCACATGGGCGACGGCCGCACCATGAAGAAGGCGAAGAGGAGCGCGATCGCGGTCAGCGTCTTCTCGCCGCCGGAGAGCTGGGAGATGGCCTGGAGCTTCTTGCCCGGCGGCTGGGCCACGATGTCGACGCCCGCCTCGCCCGGCTCCTCGCCCTCGGCCGGCGCCTCGGGCTCGGTCAGGATCAGGTCGGCCTCGCCGCCCTCGAAGAGGATCCCGTAGAGCTTGCGGAAGTGCCCGCGGACCTCCTCGAAGGTCTGGCGGAAGTTCTCGCGGGTGGTGGCGTTGATCTTGGTCACCACCGAGCGCAAATCCTGCTTGGCGTTGGCCAGGTCGTCGATCTGTCCCTGCATCTCGTCGCGCTTCTTGGTCAGGGCCTCGTACTCCTCGGGGGCGGCCATGTTGACGTTGCCCAAGGCTTGGATGCGGCGGCGCAGGAACTGGATCTTCTCCGCGTCGACCTCCTGGGCCGAGTACTGCGCCTTCGCCTGCTCCCAATCGAGCTGCCACTCCTGCTGGAGGCGGGCGCGCAGGAACTCGGCGCGCGAGCGCAGGCCGGAGAGCTTGAGGTCGGCGGCGTGGGCCTTCTCGGTGAGCTGGTCGTGCTCCTTCTTGCGCTCGTCGAGCGACTTGGTCATCGCCTCGGCGGCTTGGAACATCTCCTGCTGGCGGGCGAAGAGGGCCGCGGCCTCGTTCTCCAAGACGGAGAGCTCGCGGCGGCGTTCGTCCAAGGACTTCTCCGCCTCGGCGCCCTCGGCGCGGCTCTCCTCCGTGCGCCGGCGCCAGTCGGCCTCGGTGAGCTGGCGCCGCGCGATGGACGCCTCGAGGGCCTCCTTGTCGGCGATCAGGCGGCCGAGCTGGCTCTTGAGCATGTCGGCGTGGGACGACAGGTTCCCCAAGCTCTCGTCGAGCGTGGACTCCCGGGCGCGCTTGCCGGCGGCCTCGCCTTTCAAGTCCTCATGGGCCTTGGCCGCGGCGGCCTCGGCTTCCTGAGCCCCGGCCTGGGCGGCCTGCGCCCGCGTCAGCGCCTCGGCCAGCCCCGCCAAGCCCTCCTTGGCGCGGGCGATGTCCGCGAGGAAGCGGGCGGCCTCGGCGTCCAAGCCCGCGGCCTCCTGGCGGTAGAGCTCGACGCTCTTCTCGCGCTGGGCGCGCTGCGCGTCGAGCGAGTGCCAGCGGGAGCTCTGGTCGCGCTGGGCGTCCCGCGCCCCGCGCAGGGCCTCCTCCACGGACGAGGACTCCGCCTGCAAGGAGGCCTGGTGCTCGGAGACGGCCTTCTGCTCGGCCTCGAGCGCCGCCAGACGGGCGCGCGCCTCGCCGATGTCGGAGAGCTTGAGCTGCAAAGTCTCGCCTTCCGAAGAGCCGCCGTAGACCCAGTGGTCGGCGTAGAGATCGCCGCGCAAGGTGTAGTGCTCGTCCAGGAGATAGCGCAGGACCTTGCCGTGCGCCGCGTCGAAGCGCACGCGGTCCATGAGCGGCCTCGCCTCGCCGGGATAGGGCGCGCTGCGACCGTAGCTGTCCGGGATCGAGCTCGCCACCAGGAAGCGGGCGCGGCCTTTGCCCGCGGCGCGCAGGTGCTCGATGCCGGCGGTCGCGGCCTCGAGGCTCTCGCAGACCACCGCGTAGAGCCGCTCGCCGAGCGCGTCCTCGACCTCGTGCCGATGGGCGTCGTCGACTTGGATCAAGGAGCGCACGGTCCCGATCACGCCGGGGATGCCGGCCTGGGCCACCGCGTGGGCGCCGACCCAATAGGGGTCCTTGCCGCCCTGCGCCTCGAGAGCCTGGATGTGGGCGCGCACCCCCGCCGCCTCGCCGTGGAGGCGCAGCTTCTCGTCGGCGGCCTGGGAGAGGGCCTCGGACACGCGGGCCTTCTCGGATTCGAGACGGGCGAGCTCCGCGGCAGCCGAGTCGAGGAGGGTCTTCTGCTTGCCGGCCTCTTCGGAGGCCTGAGCCGCCTCGGCGCGCGCGGTCTCGCCGCGGGCCGCGCTCTTATCCAGCTCCTTCAAGGTCTGGCCCACCTGGAACTCGAACTGGCCGAGCTTGCTCTGCGCGTGGGAGATCTCGCGCGACGCGTCCTGGCAGCCCTGCGCCGCCTTGAGCACGCCGTTGCGGGCGTCCTCGTGGGAGCGGCGGGCGTCGGCGAGGGCGGCCTCGAGCTCGGCCAGGCCCTTGTGGAACTCGTCGCGCTCGCGGCGCGCCTCGTCGCGGCGTGTCTCGGCGGCGGCGTGCTCGCCGCGCACCTTCTCGATGTCGGGATCCATGGCCGCGGCGCGGGCGCGCTCGAGAACGAGCTCCGCCTCGGAGGCCGCGAGCTGCTGGCCGAGGGTCTCGACCATGGCGATCGAGTTCTTTATGCGCTCCTCGAGGCGGCCGGTCTCGGACTTGGTCTCGGCGATGCGGCCGTTGGCCTCGATGACCAAGGTGTCCTGCTGGGCGCGCTCGAGGTTCAGGGCGGCCAAGCGGGCGCCGTCGGCCTCCATCTCGGTCTTGAGCTGGGCGACGCGCTCGGTGATCGGGGCGACTAGCTGGGACTCGGCCGCGATCTCGGTCTCGATCTGCCCGGCCTCCTGGAGGATCTGCCCGGCCTCCATCGCCGCGAGCTCGCCCTTGTACTTCTGGAAGAGCTGCGCCTTTCGAGCGTCGGAGTCGAGCTTCTTGATCTGCTCGTTGATGAGCGAGACCGAGTCCTGCAGGCGGGCGAGGTCGACCTCGACCTTGTCGAGCTTCCGGAGAGCCTCCTCGCGCTTGGCCTTGTACTTGGCGACGCCGGCGGCCTCTTCAAAGAGGGCGCGGCGCTCCTCGGGCTTGGCCTTGAGGACGAAGTCCACGCCGCCCTGGTCGATGATGGCGTAGCCGTCGGAGCCGATGCCGGTGTCGAGGAAGAGCTCGCGGATGTCGCGCAGGCGGCACTGGGTCTTGTTCATCCAGTACTCGGACTCGCCGGAGCGGAAGATGCGCCGCGTCACGGAGACCTCGGAGTACTGGACGGGGAGCAGGCTCTGGGCGTTGTCGAAAGTGAGGGTGACCTCGGAGAGGCTCATGGGCGCGCGGCGCGCGGTGCCGGCGAAGATCACGCTGACCATGGAGTCCGAGCGCAGGGACTTCCAGGACATCTCGCCGATGCACCAGCGGATGGCCTCCATGATGTTGGACTTTCCGCAGCCGTTGGGCCCGATGACGCCGGTGATGCCCGGGCGCAGCTCGATGCGGGTCTTGTCCGCGAAGGACTTGAAGCCGACGATCTCGATGGATTTTAAATACATGGCGCTCCGCTGTCCATCTTTTGCCATCTTTTAGCGGATAGATGGCGTTTAACGTTGAAAATATAGCAGATTCCGACGAGAAAGTCAATATTTCGCGCTTTCGCGCCTACTGCGCGGCGACGTACGTGTCGATGCGCCGCTCCCAGACCGGGGTCCAGCGCGCCTCGCCGCGCTCCGGCGGCGAGTTCGCGACCCGGCGGGCCAGGACCGCCTTGGCCGAGCGCGCGAACTCCTTCAGCGCCTCCGGCCCCGGGTCCAGCCCCGACATCGCCTGGAGCACCTGCAGCAGGCCCCAGCCCTCGCCCTTGTAGCGCTCGGTGGGCGAGGTGCCCTCGCCCTTGAAGTTGACGTAGTCCATCAGCGGGTACAGGCCCATCGGGCTGCGGGCCATCCGGTCGAACTCGGCGCGCACGTGCTCCCGCTCGGCGAAAGGCAAGCCCGCGAGCATCTTGGGCAGGGACTCCTCGAGCCGCCGCGCGGCGAAGCGCGCCTGGAGGGGCATGGTGTCGAGCAGGAACTTCCGGAGCTCGGTCATGCGCGGGGACTGCTTCGCGGCCAGGAACTCGTCGCGCGTGCTCCACGGGCAGGGGGTGTCCGGCTCGAGCCAGGCCGGCAGGATCGCGCCGTTGTCGCGCAGGAAGGTCAGGAGCTTGGGGAAGCTCTCGACATAAGGGCCCGCGTAGCCCTTCGGGTACCAAAGAAAGTGCGCGATCCCCACCGAGGCGAACTCCTCGCCGGCGTTCCAATGGGTCAGGAACTCGGGGCGGCCGCCGGCCTCGTTCTGGAAGATGCGGCGGGCGATCTCGACCGCCTCCCGGTCGTCGATGCGGCCGGACGAGGCGGGCGGCACCGCCGTGAGCGCCTGGGCGCAGCCCCCCGCGGCCAGCGCGCCGACGAGCAGCGGCAAAGCGCCGTCAAAGATTCTCATCATCCGGATTATAACACGCGAGACGCCTTTGCTAAGATAAGACATGCGCGCCGCGATCCTCGTTCTCGCCCTCTGCCTCCCGCGCCCCGCGCGCGCCGCGGTCCAGGCCGGCATCGACGTCCTCGAGCACGACGGCTTCGCGGAGCTCAAGGGCAAGCGGGTCGGCCTGATCACCAACCCCACCGGCGTCGACCGCTCCGGGCGCCCGACGTGGGAGATCCTCGCGACGGCGCCCGACGTCCAGCTCGTCGCGCTATTTGCCCCCGAGCACGGCGCCCTAGGAAAGATCGAGGACCGCGACGTCTCTTCCGGCACCTGGACCTTGCCCGGCGGCCGCCAGGTCCCGCTCTACTCCCTCTATGGCGCGACCAAGGCGCCGACGACGGACATGCTCGCGGGGCTCGACGCCTTGGTCTTCGACATCCAGGACATCGGCGCGCGCTTCTACACCTACGACTCGACGATGGGCATGGCGCTCGAAGCCGCCGCCCACGCGGGCAAGGAGTTCGTCGTGCTGGACCGGCCCAACCCCATCGGCGGCGACATCGTGGAAGGCGCGATGCTCGACCCCGGCATCCGCCACTTCACCGCCTATTTCCCCGTGACCACGCGCCACGGCCTCACGGTGGGCGAGATCGCGCGCCTGCACGACGCGGTGCTCGGCCTCCACGCGCGCCTGAGCGTGGTGCGCCTCGAGGGCTGGCACCGCGACATGTGGCACGACGAGACCGGCCTCAAGTGGGTGCCGCCCTCGCCCAACATGCCCAACCTCGACGCCGCGGCGCTCTACCCGGGCATCGGCTGCCTCGAGGCCACGAACATGTCCGTGGGCCGCGGCACGCCGGTCCCTTTCCGCTGGATCGGCGCGCCCTGGCTGGACTCGAAGGCCCTGGCCAAGCGCATGAACGCCGCGAAGCTGCCCGGCGTGAAGTTCTCGGCCGAGTCCTCGGCGCCGACCAAAGTCCCCTTCAAGGGCCTGCGCTGCCCGGGCCTGCGCATCAAGATCACGGATCGGGACGCGCTGCGGCCCGTGACCGTCTTCGCGCACCTCGTCACGGCCCTGCGCGACCTG
>DATLOS010000653.1:0-4859 GCA_035536155.1 Elusimicrobiota bacterium | reverse complement strand
GTGCCCGGTGTCCACGGGGGGGATGCGCACGCCCTCGGGCCGGACCCCGTCCGAGCCGCCCTGCCGTCCTCCGGCCTGATCGGCTCCCGCCCGCGGCGCCCGCGCCGAGGCGTCGCCGGCGAAGGCGCCGGAGCCCGCGGCCGCGCCCGCGCTCGGCGCGCTCCCGCCCGAGCCCGCGGCTTGGAAAGCGGCCGCCGGGGCCGTCTGCTCCGCATCGGCCGCCGGCGTCGGGGGCGGCTCGCCTCGGCGGGTCTCCTCGGAGCGCGCCGAGCCGGGCCGGCGGGCGCCGTAGCCGCCTCCGCGCTCGGAAATCGGCCCGCCTTCGTCGTCGTCGCGGGCGTCCGCCGCGGGCGTCCGGCGCGGCGCGGCGGAAGCGCTCGAGGCCCCGCCGGACCCGCCCGGCCAGGCGCCGCCCTGCGGAAGTCCGCGGGCGCTCCAGCGGCCGGAGGCGGGCGCGGGGCCGGCTCCCGGATGGTACAGGGCGGGGCCGGCGGAGGCGAGGGACGGAAATCCCGACGCCGCCGCCGCGGAGGCCGAGTCGAAAGCGAAGGCGCCGTCCGCCTCGGGGGCCGCGGCCTTGGAGCGGGTGAGCAGCGAGGTCAGCGCGGCGGAGCCCGCCGCGACGGTGAGCACGGCGGCCCCGAGGAGGCCGGCCGCGACGCTCGCGGGCCTGGCTCCCGTCGCCCAGCTCACGGCGTCGAGGACCACTTTGACGCGGAAAAGGAAATCTCCGTACTTGCGGCGGTCGGAGCTCGTCGCCATGGTTCCCCGGGGATCAGTATAGGGCGGCCCGCGCGGCGCGCAAGGGCCCCGGGCCTGCGCGGAGGGCGCTATTTTTACTAGGATGCGTCAGTGGAATCTGAAATGCCGGTGATCGAGACCCGGGTCCACAAGGACTCGGCGGAGTGGGCGCAGAACGTCAGCCACCACGAGGCCCTGCTCTCGGACCTCCACTCGCGCCTGGAGCGCATCCGCCTGGGAGGCCCCGAGGACGCGGTCGCCCTCCACCGCCAGCGGGGCAAGCTCACCGCCCGCGAGCGCGTTCATCGCCTGATCGACGAGGGCTCCGATTTCCTCGAGCTCTCGGCCATGGCCGCGATGGGGATGTACAACGACGAGGTCCCCTCCGCCGGCATCGTCACCGGGATCGGCCGGGTCCGCGGGCGCCTCTGCGTCATCGCGGCCAACGACGCCACGGTCAAGGGCGGCACCTACTACGCCGAGACGATCAAGAAGCACCTGCGGGCGCAGGAGATCGCCCTCGAGAACCGCCTGCCCTGCATCTACATCGTGGACTCGGGCGGCGTCTTCCTGCCCAAGCAGGCCGAGGTCTTCCCGGACAAGGAGCACTTCGGGCGCATCTTCTACAACCAGGCGCAGATGTCCGCGCTGGGCATACCGCAGATCTCGCTGGTCATGGGCATGTGCACCGCGGGGGGAGCCTACGTCCCCGCGATGTCCGACGAGTGCGTGATCGTGCGCGGGCGGGGGACGATCTATCTGGGCGGGCCCCCGCTGGTGAAGGCCGCCACCGGGGAAGAGTGCACGGTCGAGGAGCTGGGCGGCGGGGAGATGCACAGCCGCATCTCCGGCGTCACCGATCACCTCGCCGACTCGGACGAGCACGCCATCGACATCTGCCGCGCCATCGTGGAGACCTTGCCCGCGGCCGCAGCCGCGCCTCTTTCGGGCGAGGAGCCTCTCTATCCGGCGGCCGAGCTCTACGGCGCGGTGCACCGGGACCTGCGCCGTCCCGGCGACGCGCGCGAGGTGATCGCTAGGTTGGTCGACGGCTCGCGCTTTCATCCCTTCAAGCCGCTCTACGGGACGACCTTGGTCTGCGGCTTCGCCAAGCTCTACGGCCGCGTGATCGGCATCCTCGGCAACTCCGGCATCCTCCTGCCCGAGTCCGCGATGAAGGGCGCGCACTTCGTCGAGCTCTGCGGACAGCGTAAGACCCCGATCCTGTTTTTGCAGAACATCACCGGCTTCATGGTGGGCAAGGACGTGGAGCAGGGCGGGATCATCAAGCACGGCGCCAAGCTCGTCCAGGCCGTCTCCACCGTGCCGGTGCCCAAGGTGACCGTCGTGGTGGGCTCCTCGAACGGCGCGGGAAACTACGCCATGTGCGGCCGCGCCTACGGCGCGCGCTTCATGTTCACCTGGCCCAACGCCCGCGTCTCGGTGATGGGCGCCGAGCAGGCCGCGCAGGTCATGGTCATCATCAAGCGCGAGCAGCTCGGGCGCAAGGGCAAGACGCTCTCCCACGAGGAGGCGGAGGCGATCGCCGCGCCGATCAAGGCGCAGTACGAGAAGGAGGGCCATCCCTACTACGGCACGGCCCGGCTCTGGGACGACGGGGTGATCGCGCCTTCCCAGACCCGGCAGGTGCTGGGCACCGCTTTCGAGGCCGCCTCGTACGCCCCCGCTCCCGAGGCGCGCTATCCGGTCTTCAGGATGTAGAAAATGACCTACGAGCATCTCGTCATCGACGTCACCGGACCGGTCGCGACGGTGTCCTTGAACCGGCCCGAGGTGCGCAACGCCATGGACGAGCGCACTTTAGACGAGCTGGCCGACTGCTTCAAGCGCCTGGGCGACGGGAAGAAGAACCCCGCGGTGGCCGCGGCGCGCGTGGTCGTCCTCAAGGGCGAGGGGCCGGACTTCTGCGCCGGCGCGGACGTGCGCTGGATGCGCCGCGCCGCGGACTATCCGCCGGCGAAGAACAAGAAGGACGCGATGCGCCTGGTGGACGCGATCCGCGCGGTGGACGAGTGCCCGCTGCCCGTCGTGGGCCGCCTCCACGGCGGCATCTACGGCGGCGGGCTCGGCCTGGTGGCGGCCTGCGACGTGGCCGTCGCGGCGGACGACGCGCGCATGTGCTTTTCCGAGTGCCGGCTGGGGATCCTTCCGGCCGTCGTCTCCACTTTTGTGTTGCCCAAGGTCGGCATCGGGAACACCCGCCGCCTGTATTTGACCGGCGAGGTCTTCTCCATGGCGACCGCGCGCGAGGTCGGCCTGGTGCACGAGACCGTCCCCGCGGGGGAGCTCGACGCCCGCGTCGACGTCTTCGTGCGCAACATCCTCAAGAACGGCCCCGAGGCCTTGCGCCGCGCCAAGGAGTACCTGCGGCGCATGGACGCCATCGGCCACGAGGCGCGCATCAAGCTCTCGCTCGACACCTTGGTCAAGGCCCGCTCCTCGGGCGAGGGCCGCGAGGGCCTGGCCGCGTTCTTGGAAAAGCGCCCTCCGGCGTGGCTGCGCGAGGAAGCCCTAAAACCATGACCCGCGCCCCGGCCGGAAGGCCGCCGGTGCGGATCGTGGAAGTCGGTCCGCGCGACGGCCTGCAGAACGAGAAGGCCCCGATCTCCGTCGAGGCGAAGGTCCGCTTCGTGGAGGCGCTGGCCGCGACGGGCCTCAGGGAGATCGAGGCGGGCGCCTTCGTCTCGCCCAAGGCCGTCCCGCAGATGGCGGACTCGGAGGCGGTGTTCGAGGCCGTGACGCGCAAGCGCGGCGTGGTCTACTCCGCCTTGGTCCCCAACGAGACCGGCTTGGACCGCGCCCTCGAGGCGGGAGCCGACAAGGTCGCGGTGTTCACCGCCGCGAGCGAGACCTTCAACAAGAGGAACATCAACGCCTCGATCGCCGAGTCGATCGACCGCTTCCGCCCGGTCGTGGCCCGGGCGAAGGCGGCGAAGCTCCCGGTGCGGGCCTACATCTCCACCGCCTTCCACTGCCCTTATGAAGGGAAGATCGCGCCGGAGTCGGCCGTCGCGGCGGCCGATCGTCTGCTCGCCTTGGGCGTCGACGAGCTCTCCATCGGCGACACCATCGGCAAGGCGGTGCCGGACGAGGTGCGCCGCCTCCTCGAGCGGCTCCTGAAGAAGACCCCGACGGAGAGGGTCTTCCTGCACTTCCACGACACCTACGGCACCGCCGTCGCCAACGCCCTGGCGGCTTGGACGGAGTTCGGGGTCTCCGGCTTCGACTCCTCCGCCGGGGGCCTGGGCGGCTGCCCCTACGCGCCGGGCGCCACCGGCAACGTCGCCACCGAGGACCTCCTCTTCGCCTTCGCGGCGAGCGGGGCCAAGGTGCCGGCCGAGGCGGGACGGGTGGCCGCGGCCGCGGCCGAGGCGCTCAAGCTCTTGGGCCGTCCCGCGGCCTCGCATCTCGGCCGGGTCGGCGCCGCGCAGGAGGTGGCGCGGTGAGCGCGGACAACGGGCGGCGGCCTCTGCGGGTCGCGATCGTGGGCTCGGGCCCGTCGGCGTTCTACGCCGCGGAGGCCCTGCTCCGGCAGCCCGACGTCCCGGTCGCCGTGGACATGCTCGAGCGCCTGCCCACCCCGTACGGCCTGGTGCGCGGCGGCGTCGCCCCGGACCACCAGAAGATCAAGAGCGTGATCGCGGTCTACGAGAAGATCGCGCATTCCGCAGGCTTTCGCTTCTTCGGCAACGTGAAGCTCGGCTCCGACGTGGCGGTGGCAGACCTGCGCAAGCACTACGACGCCATCGTCTACGCGGTCGGCAACGAGTCCGACAAGCACATGGGCATCCCCGGCGAGGACCTGGCCGGCAGCTGCCCGGCGACGAACTTCGTGGGCTGGTACAACAGCCATCCGGACCACCGCGGGCACGTCTTCGACTTCTCCTGCGAGAAGGTCGCCGTCGTGGGCGTGGGCAACGTGGCGATGGACGTGACCCGGATCCTCTGCCGGGAAGTCGACGAGCTCGCCAAGACGGACATCGCGGGCTACGCCCTCGAGGCCCTGGCCGCCAGCAAGGACCGCGAGGTGATCCTCCTCGGCCGCCGCGGCCCCGCGGAGGCCGCCTTCTCGCCGACCGAGATCGCGGAGATCGCCA
>DATLOS010000652.1:0-2124 GCA_035536155.1 Elusimicrobiota bacterium | reverse complement strand
CGACCGAGGAGGCGCCGGCGCGCGCGAAGGAGTCCGCCACGTCCGCCTTCCACTGGCTCCAGGACATCCCGGTCTCGGCCTCCCAGTCCCGCTGGGATTGGCGGGGGTCCTTCGTCGGCGCGGTGACGACCAGGACGCGGCCGGAGCCGCCCTCGACGCAGCGCTGGCGGGCGAGCTCGGGCGTGCCGCCGCCCCCCACCAAGACGAGCCTCCCCGCCGCGTGCGCGCGCGCGGCGAGGCTCGACGCCGCGGCCGCCGCGAGGAGGAGCTTTCGCATGCGCAGAGGCTAGCAGACGCCCGTGCGGACGCAAGGCCCAATCGCGGCAGGGTCCAAGGGCCCATATTGTTTTTTTGCCGGCGCCGACTATACTCCGGGGATGCCCAAGGCTATCGTCGCGGCCCTCGTCTGCGCGGCGCTGCTCCCGGGCCCGCTCCGCGCGGGCTTCGACGAGTCGAGGATGGACGCGCGGATCAAGACCCTCCAGCAGAACGTCGACCAGGCGTTCCTTTGGAACTACCTGGGCGGCAACAAGAACGCGGTGCAGACGGCTCCCGCGCGCCTCACCAACATCAGCCTCAAGGTCCTGCGCGCGACCGGAAAGGCCATGAGCTACCGGCTGCACCTCTACGTCGTCGACAGCGACGTGACCAACGCCGCGACCTCCCCCGGGGGGAACATCTTCGTCTACCGGGGAATCCTCGACCTGGGGCTGACGGACGACCAGGTCGCGGCGCTCTTCGCCCACGAGATCGCCCACGTGATGAAGCGGCATTGGCTCACGCGGCTCAAGCGGGGCGTCGAGGCCGCGCGCTTGGCGCAGTACGCGGCGAAGACCTACGGCAAGGGCAGCGCCGAGCTCACCTACCTCTACCAGACCATCCAGAACCTCGCCTACAACCGCGCGGAGGAGAACGAGGCCGACGCGACCGGGCTCCAGCTCCTGGCCAACGCGGGCTATCCGCCCATGGCCATGGCCGAGCTCCTGGAGAAGGTGCAGGCGCGCCAAGCCCAGGACCCCGCCGCGGCGAAGACGGCGGCCTACCTGTCCTCCCATCCCATGATCCCCGAACGGGTGGCGCGCATCCGCGCCCTCGCGGCGTCGGGGCGCCTCAAGCCGCAGAAGAAGCGGCTCTTCTAGCCGCCGTCAGACCTTATTGGCCGCGTCCTGGATGATCTGGGCCTGGTCGTTCTGGCCGTAGTCGTTCTTGATCTGGTCCGCGAGATTGCGGGCGTCGGCGAGCTTCGCGTCGGCGGTCTTCTTCATGTACACGCCGCCGATGATCAGGGCGATGCCCATGCCCAGGAGCGCCGCGCCCAGGACGATGAGCTTGGTGGCGGCCGCGATCGCGGGCGGCTTGGCCGGGTTGGGAACGGGGGGCACGCCCGTCGTCGGGGGCAGGGCCCTCGCCGCGATCATGGCTTTGATGCCCATTGCCAGCATCACCAGTCCGCCCGCGGCCATCAGGGCTCCGGCCGCGAGCATGGCCAGGCCCGCGTACTTGTACTTGCGCGCGCTGTTGATGTGGCTGTTGGCCTGGTCCACCAGCGGCTGATAAGAGGTGGCGTTGCTGGAGGTCCCGACCCCGACCGTGGTCGTCGCGCCGCTCGGATCCGCGATGGTCGTGGTGCCGAGGGTGCCGGTCGAGGACGAGTCGGTGGCGGACGTCGTCGCGGTCGCGCTGGAGGACAATACCCCGCCCTGCGTCGGGGAGGTCGTCGCCGGGCTCACGCTGCCGCCCGTGGTGGTCGGAGAGAAGGCGCCGGTCGCGCCCGCGCTGGCCGCCTCGGTCCCGCTCATCCCCCCGGCCGAGGCGGAGAGGGTCTTCACGGCCACGAGCTGGCCCAGCGCGCTCGAGCCGGTCGGTCCGGAGCTGGCGGGCCCGGCGCTCGCCTTCCCCGCGGAGCCGGAGCTCGAGCCCGCGCCGGCGGCGCCGACATAGCTCACGGAAGGAGCCGGGCTTTTCCAGGCGGGCACGGCGGGCTCGACCGCCTGCGGGGAGCCGTACTGCCCGCCCGGGGTCTGGGCCAAGGTCGCTGCCTCCAGGGGGGGCGCCGCGGGGGCGGCGACCGCCGCGGCGGTCGTCGCATGGCTCGAGCCGTGCGACACCATGCGCTCGGCCCCG
>DATLOS010000651.1:0-6052 GCA_035536155.1 Elusimicrobiota bacterium | reverse complement strand
GATCGACGAGCGCCTCGCCCGCTATATCATCGAGGGCACCAAGGAAGGGCTCGTCGCCGACCTCGACGAGAAGCGGAAGACCACGAAGCCGCTCGACATCATCAACGGCCCGCTCATGAAGGGCATGGACGAGGTCGGGCGCCTCTTCGCGGCCAACGAGATGATCGTGGCCGAGGTCCTCCAGTCCGCCGAGGTGATGAAGGCGGCCGTCGCGCACCTCGAGCCCAAGATGGACAAGAACGCGGTGGCGGTCCGGGGCAAGGTGCTCCTCGCCACGGTCAAGGGCGACGTGCACGACATCGGCAAGAACCTGGTCCACATCATCCTCAAGAACAACGGCTACGCGGTCACCGACCTAGGCATCAAGGTGGCGCCCGAGGCGCTCATCGAGGCGGTCAAGCGCGTCGCGCCGCACGTCATTGGCCTTTCCGGCCTCCTGGTCAAGTCCGCCCAGCAGATGGTCGCGACCGCCGAGGACCTGACCGTCTCCGGCGTGCGCCTGCCGATCCTGGTCGGCGGCGCGGCGCTCTCGGCCAAGTTCACCGCCTCCCGCATCGCCCCCGCCTACGAGGGGCCGGTGCTCTACGCCAAGGACGCGATGATGGGACTGGGCCTGGCCAACCAGCTCACCGACCCGGCAAAGAGCGCGGCCCTGGTGGCGGAGAACCGGCGGCGCCAAGCGGAGATCGCGGGCGACGGCCGCGCGGCCGCGCCGGCCGCCTGCGCGCCGGCCAACGGCGCCGGGCCCTCCGGGGCCATCGCGCACGCCCACGACATCCCCTCCCCGCCCGATCTCAAGCGGCACGTCCTCGAGGACTTCGCCCTGGACGAGATCTTCAAGTACGTCAACCCGATCATGCTCTACGGCCGCCATCTCGGCCTCAAGGGCCCGGTCGAGGAGCTTCTGCGCGACGGCAACCCCAAAGCCGCCGAGCTCCAGAAGCAGGTGCGCGCCCTGCAGGACGAGGTCCTGGAGCGCAAGCTCTTCCGGGCCCGCGCCGTGGTCCGCTTCTACGCCGCGCAGGCCGAGGGCGACCGCATCCATCTCCTCGAGTCGGCGAGCTCTACGCGGGTCATCGAGACCTTCCAGTTCCCCCGCCAACCCTCGGGCGACCGGCTCTGCCTCTCGGACTTCGTGGCGCCCCGCTCCTCGGGCAAGACGGACTACGTGGCGCTCTTCGTCGTGACCTGCGGCGCCGGGGTGCGCCAGCTCTCGGAGAAGCTGCGCGACCAAGGCGAGTACCTCAAATCGCACGCCCTGCAGGCTTTGGCGATCGAGAGCGCGGAGGGCTTCGCCGAGCTCCTCCACGAGCGCCTCCGCTCCATGTGGGGCATCCCCGATCCCGTGGGCATGACGATCAAGGAGAGGTTCCAGGCGCGCTACCGCGGCATCCGCGTCAGCTTCGGCTACCCCGCCTGCCCCGACCTCGAGGACCAGGCCAAGCTCTGGCGGCTGCTGGAGCCGCAGAAGACCATCGGCGTCGAGCTCACCGAGGGCTTTATGATGGACCCCGAGGCCAGCGTCTCCGCTCTGGTCTTCCACCACCCCCAGGCCCGCTACTTCGCCGTCGGGCAGGCCGAGCCCGTCCGCTAGCCGCGTTTTCCGTCCGGAATCGAGGTACAATAGGCCGGTCATGGGCGCGCTGCTCCTCGTCCTGGCTCTTCTGTGCCCGTCCCCCGCGCGGGCGGACGACCCGCCCCCCGCGCCCGACCCCAAGAGCCCCTTCTCCGCCGAGCAATTCCCCTTGAGCGACTCGGAGACCAAGGCGATCCAGGACAAGGGCTGGGTCGCGCAAGGCAACGGCTTCGTCGACGCGGCGGGAAAGCCGGTCAGCTGGGGCAAGATGTCCGGCTTCCTGCGCGGCGAAACCAACCGCGAGATCGCGGAGCTGAAGGCCAAGCGCAAGGACCACAGCCTCTCGCCCGAGGACATCGAGGAGGCCCGCCGCCTGTACTACACGCGCCTTCCTCTTTTCCCGAAGGAGAACAGCCGCGAAAAGATCGGCCGCTTCCTCGAGAGCCTTTCCAAGGCGCACATGCCCAAGTCCGCCGACGGCCTGGCTAAGCGCGTGAACCAGGGCCCGGATCCCGACCCCGCCGTGAGCCTCGGGGGCGCCGGCCTCGCGCCCGGCCGCTCCGCCCCGCCGCCCGACTCCGCCGCGGGCGACGGAGACCTTCCCCCGCCGCCTCCCGGCTCCAGCCGCCCCGACGGCGGCACGCGGCCGGAGGACGCGCCCCCGCCGGCTCCGCCCGCGACGGCGCCTCCGTCCGCCGATCCTTCGTCCGCCGCCCAGGCGTCCAGCGACAGCTCCTCCGACGACGGCGGCGGGGGCGACGACTCGGGCGGCGGCCTCTTCGGGTGCTCCGCAAACGCCGCCGAGCCGGGAAAGCCGACCCGTCCCTCGGGAAGCCCGGCGGGCTTGCTCTTCGTGATCCTGGCGCCGCTCGCCGCGGACGCCCTGCGCCGCCTGCGGCGGCGCCTCAGCGCATAATCTGGATTCTCGCCGTCCGCGGGGCCGGGATCAGCGCCTTCGAGAGCGCCTGCACGCCGCCGCCCACGAACATCGAGACGATGAGCACCACGCAGGAGAGGAGTATGCCGACCGCCAGGTTCCCGCGCTCGAGCTCCTTGCCCGGCCGGGTCTTCTCGCTGCGGGTCAGCCGCCCGAAGAGGCGCAGGGAGAAGGAGAGGGTCGCCACGACCACCACGAAGCCCAGCGCCAGGTTGCCGATCGCGTAGAGCAGGACCTGGGCGTGGGTCGCCCCGCCCGCGGGCCCGGAGAAGTGCGCGCGGACCGCGTCCGCCGCCGGGGTGAAGGCGTTGTGCATGATGTTGGCGGAGGCCAGGAGGAGCGCCGCGACCAGCAGGCCCACGGAGACGTTGCCGCGCGCGATCTCCTTGTCCTCGTCGAAGTCGGTGTTGGCGCGGATGAGGGCGCGCATGGTGACGTACACCACCAGGACGGCCATGCCGATGGTGACCAGGAGCTCGAGCGCGCTCAGGGCGACGCGGGTCAGGTCCATGATCCCGAATCTTACCATGTTGCGGCTTCTTGCCGACGATGGTGCAAACTGCTAGCGTGTCGTTATGAGCCGCGTGGCCGTCTATCCCGGCAGCTTCGACCCCGTGACCCGGGGCCACCTGGACGTCATCGAGCGCGCCTGCCAGCTCTTCGACCACGTGATCGTGGCGGTGTCCGCGAACCTGGCCAAGCAGCACACCTTCTCCATCGCCGAGCGCATGGAGATGCTCGAGGAGTGCCTGCGCGACAACCCCCGCGCCGACGTCGACACCTTCTCCGGCCTCCTGGTCGACTACCTGCGCGCCAAGAACGCGCGCGTCCTCATCCGCGGCGTGCGCACCGTGGGCGACATGGACTACGAGTTCCAGATGGCCGCGATGAACCGCAAGCTCTACCCCGAGACCGAGACCATCTTCCTGATGCCGGACGACCGCTACACCTATCTTTCCTCCTCCATCGTCAAGGAGGCCTACCGGCTCGGCGCCCGGATCGACGACTTCCTCCCCCCGCCCGCCAGCCGGCGTTTGCGCGCCAAGTTCAAGCCCAAGCGCCGCTGACGCCGGGAACTTCATGGTGCCTCCCGGTGTCCAACCCATGAGCGAGGAGGAGCTCCTGAAAGGGCACGCCGCGACGGTCTACAACCTGGCGCTGCGGCTGACCGGGAACGCCGCCGACGCCGAGGACCTGGCGCAGGAGGCGCTGCTCAAGGCCCTCAAGGCGCTGCCCTCGTTCCGGGGCGAGGCCCAGGCCTCGACCTGGCTGTACCGGATCACGGTGAACGCGTGGAAGAACCGCGTGCGCGCCGAGAAGCGGCGGGCGTTCTGGAAGAGCGTGCCGTTGGCCAGCCTCCTGATGGGAGGCCGGGACGGGGAGGAGGACGGGGCGGGCGACTTGAAGGCGGCCGACGCGCCGCTCGACGCCGGCCTTGAGCAGGAGGAGACGAGCAAGGCCGTGCAGGGCGCGCTGCTGGAGCTGGAGGAGGAGAGCCGGGCCGTCGTGGTCCTGCGGGAGATCGAAGGGCTGTCGTACGAGCAGATCGCGCAGACCCTCGGCCTTCCCGAGGGCACGGTGAAGTCCCGCCTCTCGCGGGCACGCGAGGCGCTCAAGGCGAAGCTCAAGGCCTTCGCCAAGGCCGGGTGAATTTATGGATGCTCATATCAAGGAACTGATCTCGGCGTACCTCGACAAGGCCCTCCCCGAGGCGGAGCGGGCCCGCGTCGAGGCGCACGCCGCCGCCTGCGCCGAGTGCCGCGCCGAGCTCGAGGACACCCGCCGGGTCTCGGCGATGGTGGCGGGCCTGCCCAAGCGCGAGCTCCCCGTCGGCTTCATGGAGCGCCTCCAGCGCCGCCGCGCCGCCGAGGAGTCGCCCGCCTCCGCGGTCTCGTGGTTCCCGGCGCCCGCGCGCATGGCCGCCTTCGCCGCCGCGGGCCTCGTCGCCGGCCTCATCGTCTACCAGAAGGGCCGCGCCGGCCTGCACTACGAGCCGGCCGCGTCTCACTTCGCGGACACGCGCGGCTTCGACTCCCGGGGAGTCTCGCTCAAGGGCCTGCCCGAGCCCCCGCCCCCCGCCGCGCCCGAGCCGCGCCCGCCGAGCATGGATGACCTCGCCTCGTCGGCCGCCGGCTCGTCGGCCGCGGACGCCAAGGCCGCCCCGGCGGCCCCCGCCGCGGACTCGATGACGAACGAGCAGCTGCACGGCTTCCTCGACCAGGAGCAGAAGCGCATGGGCATCCGGGAGATCGCCGCCCCTCGCGCCGCGAACGAGCTCCAGCGGGAGCGCGCCGACGGCGCTCAGCCCATGAGCCGCGCCGAGGCGATGGCCGTCGTCCGCCAGATGACCGACGACATCGCCCGCGCCAACGCCTTCAAGGCGATGAAGACCAGCCCCGTGGTGGCGCTCGACGGCGGCAGCGCCCCGCGCCTGCTCTCCAAATCGGAGGAAGGGCCCATGGAGGAGTACGCCGCGAAGCCCGCCGTCGCCTCCGGGGCGGGCGCCGGAAGCGTGGCCATGGTCAGCTCCGGTAAGGACTCCTTCGACGTGAGCATGCCGGTCGCGGCGCAGGCCGGCGCGGCCGGCGCGATCGCGCCGGCCGCGAAGCGGGCGCCGCAATCCTCCGCCCTCCGGAAAGCGGCGGCGACGCGCGGCCTCACCCAGGCGGCGCCGGGCGGCTTCGGCCGGGCGGCGGCTCAGCGGATTCCCACGGCCGGCTCCTGGCAGGGCCAGAGCTCCACGCTCCGCGGCCCGGGAACGGCGACGGCCGGGACCGACGCGGAGTGGGCCGCCCTTTGGGAGCGCCTCGATCCCGAGACCCCGGCGCCGGCCGCGGACCTGTCCCGCTATCGGGCCGTCGCCGTCTTCGGCGCCCGGGGGCAGACGAGCGTGAAAGTGCTCTCGATCTCCTCGGTCTCCGGGAAGATCGTCGTGCTCTACGCCGCGGCGGGGACGGGCTCGGACGGGACGCCGTACCGCATCGCGCTCATCCCGCGCTCGAGCGCGCCCGTCGTATTCCAGAAGGCCCGCTAGTCCTCGACGGGCATCGTCCCGGGCTCGAGGGCGGTGGCGAGGCGCTCGCGCGCCTGCTCCATGCCCTCCTGCAGCGCCTGCTGGCTGGCGGGCCGGCCCGAGCCGGACTTGGGAAACAGGATATAGGTCACGCCGCTCTCGACGCCGCCGGTGCGGCCGTCGGCGGGGATGCCGAGGAGCTCGGCCAGGCGGATCGAGCCCTCGCCGAAGGCGCCCCGCGGCCCCTTGTCCGCGCACACCGCCATGGCCTCGCGGCCCCGGTAGCGGACCAGCGCGAAATCTCCCAGGCCGGCCTCGGTGAAGCCGATGGGGAGCACGATGTAGGCGACCTGGGTCGGATCGGGATAGGCGCCGTCCCGGTAGCGCATGGAGGTGTGCCTCTGCCGCAGGCGGTCGCGCGCCGAGACGGCCTTGGCGCGCGCGGGATCGGCGATGTCGCCGTCGGTGTCGATGGTCATGCCCGACTCCACGACGATGGGGTTCTTCTCCAGGCCGTCGATGTTGC
>DATLOS010000650.1:0-4509 GCA_035536155.1 Elusimicrobiota bacterium | reverse complement strand
TCCGGCCTTCCACGACACCCCGAACACGACGAGCGGCGGCGTCTACAGCCTGGGCCTGGCTCTGATCTATAGCTATCCCGACGACGCCCACGGCCGCTTCAAGCGCCTCCTGACCATCGCCCACGAGAGCTACCACCAATTCGCCGACGAGAAGGGCATACCCGTGCGCGAAAATGATCGCTGGCCGCAGGAGCGCGGCGCTCATCTCGTCGAGCTTCTCTTCGCGCGGCACGTGCGCGACAATCCGGAGCTGGGCATAGCATTCCCCCGCGACACCCGCCTTGCGCGGCCGCTCGAGCTCCTCGACCAGGGCCGGGTCGTGCCGGTCCTCGAGGAAGTGGACCGAAGATACGACGAGTACCAGAGGACGGGCTCGCTTACCGCCGTGGAGCCCGATCACTACGGCGGGATGCTGGACCGCCTAACGGCGGAACTGCGCGCGAGCTACACCCAGCTCTCGGCCCTGCGCCGATCGGGCGGCGGCGCGCAGGACGAAACCGCCCGCCAGGCCCTGGAGCGGCGCCTCCTGGCCTTGCGCCGCTACTGGAACGCCAACTTCAGCGTCTTCTTCGGCTATCTCTTCTAGGCCTGCTTCTTGCGGCTCTGGTATTCCTTCTCGCGGCCGAGGGCGCCGCGGCCCAGGCCGTAGGCCTCCAAGGACGAGAGCTCGGCCAGGGCCTCGCGCGGCGGCGTGGCGCCGGAGAGGATGTCCTGGTAGGCGGAGATCTTGTAGATGAGCTCGGCGCCGGACTCGTTGAGCGCCTCGAGGCGGGCATGCCCCAGGCCGAGCTCCGCCCAACGCGCCAGGAACCCCGCGGCGGACTGGGCGTTGGCGTTGAACATGGTGTTTCGGCACTCCTGGTCGGGCTTGATGAAGTGCCAGTGGCCGCTCTGATCCTTGAGCTTGAGCTCGTGGCGCTCGCAGGGCTTGCCGCAGTCGCGAAAGGAGTTGCCCTTGCTCAGGAGCGCCGCGAACACGCAATGCTCCATGTGGAAGGAGGGCATGTACTGGTGGACCGTCACCTCGAGCCGGGCGGCGTCGCCGGCGCGCAGCAGGTCCTCGACCTGCCCGGCGCTCAAATCGTAGGAGACGCAGACGGTCTTGAGTCCCTTGCCCAGGAGGTAGTCCGCCGTCACGTGGTTGGCGACGTTGAGGCTGAAGTCGCCGCGCAACTCGCCGGAAAAAGGGCTGATCTTGGTGAAGTAGTGCAGCGCGCCCAGGTTGCGGACCAGGATGAAATCGGGTTTCAGGCGCTCGATGGCGCGCAGGTTGGCGTACTCCTGGGGCTTGAGGATCCGCGTGGTGGCGATGCCGGCGCGCAGGCCCGCGGCCCGCAAGGTTTCCAAGGCCGGGGCGTAGTCGCGGCCGAACTCGAAATCGAGGGCGACGGAGTCCAGGCCGGCCTTGCGGAGTTCTCCTTTTGAGACGGCCGCCGACACTTGCTCGGCCTGGGCGATGTTGCGCAGGAGGAGGTGGAAAGCGACCGGGCCCTGGCGCTTCGCGGCCGGGCGTTTGGCCGCCAGCCAATCCTGGAGCTCCCGCGCGGGCCGGGGCGAGATGGCGAAGCCGTCGATGGTGGCCGACTTGCGGGCGGCCTCGAGCTTCTCGGTGAGGGCCTGGCGCAGGCGCTTGAGCTCTTGGTTGGGGACGAAGAGCCCTTCGTCGGAGGCGCGCTCGATTTTGACCTCCGCGGCGACGAAAGGCGTGGCACCCAAAGCCGAGAGCTCGGCCGCGACGGCGTCGTCGGAGGAGGGGCGCTTTTCAGCCTTCGCGAGCACCCCGCCCGAGGCTTCGACGGCGCGCAGCCCGTCCGAGAAGCGCGCGGAGAGCGGGCTCCCCGCCGCGAGCCGGACCTCGACGCGGATCGGCACCCGCCGCATGGCGTCTCGGTCGGAGACGGACTTCTGCAGCTCCTTCTTGAGGTTGTGATCGAGGTTGAGGAAGACGCGCGCGCCGGCCAGCTCGGGGCGGATGGCCGAGTCGCGGCCGAACTCGAGCTCGAGGAGCTCCCCCCGCCGCACGCCGTATACTTGCGCCCCCTCGGACTTCTTTTGGTTGGCCTGGGCGTCCCCGGCCAGCGCCCAGGACACGCCGTCGCCCGGCGAGAGCTCGATCGCCCGGGTCGTCTCGATGAAAAGCGTCTTGCCCGAGACGCGCCGGATGACGCCGAACTCGTAGCCGCGGTGGGCGCTGGTCCGGCCGTCGACGAGCTCCTGGTGGCGGACCCCGTTGAGCCAGCCCGGGGTGAAACCGCGCGAGTAGGTCGACCCCATCCTTCGCCGCGCGGCCTCGAGCTCTTCCGGCGAGATCGTCCGGCCTTCGGCCTTTGCCTCGATCGCGGCGCGGTACTCGCGGGCGCTTTCGGCGACGTACTCCGGGGACTTGAGCCGTCCCTCCACCTTGAAGCAGCCGACGCCGGCGTCGATCAAGTCCGGCACCATGTCGATGGCGCAGAGGTCCTTGGGCGAGACCAAAAACTGCAGATCGCCCAGCTCGCGGCGCTCGCCGTCGACGTGGAGCTCGTAGCTCAGGCGGCAGCTCTGGGCGCACTGGCCGCGGTTGGCGGAGCGGCCGCCCAGGGACTCGGAGGTGAAGCACTGGCCCGAATAGGCCACGCAGAGGGCGCCGTGGACGAAGACCTCGAGCTCTTTCTTGGACTGCGTCTTGATCAGGCGGATCTCGGGCAGGGAGTTCTCCCGGCCGAGCACGAAGCGCTTGAAATCGAGGTCGGCGAGCAGCGCGATGGCGTCGTGGTTGGTGACGGTCATCTGGGTCGAGGCATGGAGGACCTGCCCCGGAGCCATGCGGCGGATCATGGCGGCTAAGCCCAAGTCCTGCAGGATGAAGGCGTCGGGCTTGAGCGCCAGGACGGCCTCGAGGGCCGGGAGGACCTCGGCCAGTTCCGTCTCGAACATCAGGATGTTGAAAGCCAGGTTGACCTTGACCCCGTAGAGGTGGCAGAGCTCGATGAGCTCGCGCAGCTCTTCGATGGCCAGGTCGGCCGTGCGTCCGCGCGCGTTGAAGCCGGGAAAGCCCACGTAGATCGCGTCGGCGCCGTTATGGATCGCGGCCAGGGCCATGGCCCGGTCGCCGACGGGCAGGAGCAATTCCGGCGGGCGCGCTTCCATGGGGATATTTTAGCGCGGCTCGAGGAGGAAAACCCGCACTTTATCGGCTTGGTCGGCCTGATCGACCGTCTTGCGCACCTCGACTAAGCGCAGGCGCGGGACCGCGGCGCGGCCGGTGCGGCGGATCGTCATGGAAAGGTTGCTCAGTCCGAAGGCCCGGGTGCGCACGATGCGGGCCGAGATGCCGGGCAGGGAGCGGAGCCAGTCCACGAAGGATATCTCCCCCCGCGGCGTGATCACGCGGTCCTTGAGCAGGCCGTTCTTGAGCTTCAGGCTGCCCAGGTAGAGGTAGAGCACGCCGTCCTCGCCGATCAAGGACAGGTACTTGGAGAGGATCTTGGTGGGTTCGGGAGTGTAGAGCAGCGCGTCCTGAACGTCCGCCACCCGCACGCGCCGCGCGCCCTTGGGCTTGAGGGCCTTGTTGGGGATGCGCTCGAAGAGCTTGCCCACGAAACGCCGGTAGCGGCCGCCGTGCTCCGCGCGCCTCAGCGGGCGGCCTTCGCCGCGGTAGGCCACGTTGTCGATGCTCGCCTTCTCCGAGGCGGGACGCTCGCCCGCCGCCTGGACGCGCTCCAGGAACTCGAGGACCCGGGTCTCGTCGCCCGGTTTGGCGCCGCGGCCCTTGCCGCGCTCGACGAGGTCGGCGTAGAGCCGGCCCTCCTCGATCGAGCCCTTCGCGTAGTAGTCCTTGGCCACCATGCCCTCCCCGCCGGGCAAGATGAGGTGGTCGCCCCGGCCCATCGCGACAACGTCGGCCATGAACTCCCGTCCCAGGAGGATGCCGTACTCGTCGAGCCCGCGATGGCGGGTGAACGTGTTCTTCTCGAGCGGCGCCCGGAGCCGGCGCACGAGGCCGCGGCGGTCGGTCGGGCCGGTGTCGAAGAGGCGCTCGAGGAAGGCGTCCATCTGCCCCGGCGAGGCGTTGGGGCTGCCCGCCTGCGCGAGGCGCCGGGAAAGCTCGCGGGCGGCCTCGGGCAAGGACGCGGGCCCGGGCTCGCCTCGCTCCTCGTGGTAGGCGCGGATGCGCTCGATGTCCGCGGCGGCCTGGCGCCACGCCCCGCTCTCGACCGCCATGCGCGCGGAGAGGGCCTGCCAGCGCTCGGGCGGGGCCGCCAAGGCGTCGACCGCGATGTGAAGGGCCGCCAGCTGCGCGGCGGGAAGGCGCAGGTCCTCCACCGGGGCCTTGGCGCCCAGAGGAGTCAGGTTGTCGAGGAGCCGCTCGGGCGTGAGCGGGCGGTCCGGGCCGGCGAACATCCAGACGCAGGAGAGGCGCTGGTCCAGGGCTTCGACCACGGCCGGGGACTGGCTCGGGCCGAGGCGAAGCGGCGCCCTCACGGAGACGCCTCCCGCCCAAGCGCCGGAAACGGCGAGAAGAGAGAA
>DATLOS010000649.1:0-3610 GCA_035536155.1 Elusimicrobiota bacterium | reverse complement strand
TGTTGCGTGCATGACATCGACGTCCAGGAGGACGCATGGCAACCATGACCAAGAAAGGCGGCTTGCTCTCGCTGCGGGCCAAGACCGCGGTGGATTTCCCGCGACAGAACGAGGTGGTGGCCGCGAAGGACTACACGGTCCGGATCAGCGCGCCGGAGGGCGCCGTCGGCGTCGAGGTCGCGGTGGACCAGGGCGACTGGCAGGCCTGCCGCCCCGCCGTGGGTTACTGGTGGTACGACTGGTCCGGCTACGAGGAAGGCGAGCACGAGCTCATCGCGCGCGCCAAGGGTCCCGACGGGAAAACGTCGAGCTCGGGCGCCTGCGAGTTCTTCGTGGACTTCCGGCCGAGGGATTAGCGGGCCGGCGAGCGCCTCATCTCGCGCCCGCCAGCGGCAGGATCACCGTGAAGCGGGTTCCCCGGCGCGGGGCGGCGTCGAGCTCGATGTCGCCTCCGTGCGCCCGGACGATGTTCCGGGAGATGGAGAGCCCCAGCCCGGTCCCCTGGGGCTTGGTGGTGAAGAAGGGCGCGAAGACCTTCTCGGCCTGCTCGGGAGGGATGCCGGGTCCGTCGTCCTCGACCACGAGGAGGGCGCTGCCGTGCCGCGCCGCCGTGCGGACCGACACGCAGCCCTTTCCGCCCAGCGCCTGCAGCGCGTTGCGCACCAGGTTCCAGAGCACTTGACGCAGCTGGTCGGGATCGTGCGGCAGGCGCGGAAGAGCCGCATCGAGGTCGACGTCGACGCGGGCCTTGCCCAGGAGCGCTTTGTCCGCGCGGACGTTCTCCAAGACCTCGCGGACCGTCGCGTTCAAGTCGCCGGACTCCAGCTTCGGGGCGCGCGCGCGGGAGAACTCGAGGAAGTCCTCCAGGGTCCGGTTGAGGCGCGCGCTTTCGTTGACGAGCACCGCCTTGACCTGCTCGAACTCCTCCGCGCGCAGGCCGCCGTGGGCGAAGGCTTTCGCGGCGAGGATGATGGAGTTGAGGGGGTTGCGGATCTCGTGGGCCACGGCGGCGGCCATGGTCCCGATCGAGGCGAGGACCTCGGTGTGCGCGACCTTGCGCTCCAGGACGCGGCGTTGGGTGATGTCGATGATCGAGGCGAGGACGAAGCTCCCGTCGGGGGTGCTCAGCGGATTGAGGCCGATCTCGATGGGGACCTCGGCGCCGTCCTTGCGCAGGCCGAAGAGGTCCCGGCCCGCGCCCATGGCGCGCGCGCTCGGGGCCCGCGAGAACGCGGCGCGGTGCGCCACGTGGCGCTCCCGGTGGCGCGCCGGGATGAGCAGCTCCACGGGCTTTCCCAGGAGCTCGGCGCGGGCATAGCCGAAGAGCTTCTCGGTCTGGGCGTTGACGAGGACGATCTTCCCCGACGGGTTCGTCATCACCAAGGCGCTGGGAGAGGCCTCCACGACCAGGCGAAAGAGCTCCTCGGCCCTCTTGAACTCCTCGATGACCTCCTCGAGGGGAGCGGCGGCGACCCGGCGCCGGACGGCGGTCTTGCGTTTCTTGGAGCCGCTGGGCATGGGCGGGTGGAGCTCCATTGTGCCAGATCGGGGCGGGCCGGGCAATGACGGCCGCGCCGTGCTAGAATCGCCTCCTCGGCCATGAAGATCGGCGCGGACGCTCCCGTGGAGGACCCGGTGTGCGGCATGACGGTGACGCCGCGCGCGGCGAAGGCGTCGTGCCGGAGGGAAGGCCGCGACTACTTCTTCTGCAGCGCCGGCTGCCGGGACCGCTTCCTGGCCGGGCCGGCCGCGGGGCCCGCGGAGGAGTACTCCTGCCCGATGCACCCCGAGGTGCACCGGACCGAGCCGGGCTCCTGCCCCGAGTGCGGGATGGCGCTCCTGGGCGGCCCCGCCAAGGGGGCGGATGCGGAGCTTGCGGCGCTGACGCGCCGATTCTGGGCGGCGTTGGCGCTCACCGCGCCCGTCGCGGCCCTTTCGATGGGCGGCGGACGGCCCGCGATCGAGCTCATCCTCTCCGTCCCGGTGCTGGCCTGGTGCGGGCGCCTCGTCTTCGAGAGGGGCTGGGCATCCCTCGCGCGCCTCAAGCCGAACATGTTCGCGCTGATCGCGCTGGGGACCGGAGCGGCGTTCCTCTACAGCGCCGCCGCGACGGCGCTCCCCGCGCTGTTTCCTCCCTCCGCGCGCCAGCCGGGCGGCGCCGTCGCGACCTATTTCGAGGCGGCCGACATGATCGTCACCTTGGTCCTCCTCGGGCAGGTGCTCGAGGCGCGGGCGCTGCGCCGCGCCGGGGACGCCCTGCGCTCGCTCCTCGCCCTGGCGCCGGCGACCGCGCGCCTCGTCGAGGCGGACGGGGGCGAGCGGGACGTCCCGCTGGCCCGCGTCCGGGCCGGGGACCGGCTGCGGGTGCGCCCGGGAGAGCGGGTGCCGGTGGACGGCCTCCTCCTCGAGGGCGGGGGCGGCGTCGACGAGTCGATGGTGACCGGCGAAGCCATGCCCGTCGAGAAGACGCCCGGAGCCCGGGTGATCGGCGGCACCCTCAACGGGGCGGGGAGCTTCCTCGTGCGCGCGGACCGCCTGGGAGAGGACGCGGTCTTGGCCCGGATCGTGCGGGCGGTGCGGCAGGCCCAGGCCGGCCGGGCGCCGATCCAGCGCTTGGCGGACGCCGTTTCCGCCGCGTTCGTGCCCGCCGTGGTCGCGGCGAGCGTCCTGACCTTCGCCGCCTGGGCCGCGCTCGGCCCCGAGCCACGCTTGGCCCACGCCCTCGCGAACGCGGTGGCCGTCCTGATCGTCGCCTGCCCCTGCGCGCTGGGGCTGGCCGCGCCCATGTCGGTGATGGTCGCGGCCGGGCGGGGCGCGGGCGCGGGGCTCGTGGTCCGCGAGGCCGCCGCCCTCGAGCTCCTGGCCAAGGCGGACGTCCTCGTGCTCGACAAGACCGGGACCCTCACCGAGGGCCGTCCTCGCGTGGAGGCGGTGGTCCCGGCGGCCGGGCTGGGCGAGGACGAGGTCTTGCGCCTGGCGGCGAGCGTCGAGCGGGCCAGCGAGCACCCTCTGGCCGGCGCGATCGTCTCCGCCGCCCGGGACCGGGGCCTTTCCTTGGAGGAGCCGGCGGGCTTTCGCTCGGCGCCGGGAAAAGGGGCCGCGGGACGGCTGGCAGGCCGGGAGGTCGCCGTGGGAAGCGCCCGGTGGCTGCGCGAGTTGGGCGTCGACCTCGGCCCCTTGGCCCCGCGGGCCGAGGAGCTGGCGGCGGGCGGGCGCGCCGTCGTCTGGGTGGCGGCGGACGGCCGGGCGGCGGGGCTCGTGGCGGCGGGCGATCCCCTGCGCCCCTCGGCGGCGGCGGCCGTCGCGGCGCTGCGCCGGGAGGGCCTGCGCCTCGTGCTTCTTTCCGGCGACCGCCGGCCTGCCGCGGAGGCGGCGGCCCGGGCCGCGGGCATCGACGAGGTGGTCGCGGAGGCTTCGCCCGAGGACAAGGCCGCGCGCGTGCGCGCGCTCCAGGCCGAGGGGCGCGTCGTCGCGATGGCGGGCGACGGGGTCAACGACGCCCCGGCCCTGACCCAGGCCCACGTCGGCATCGCCATGGGCGGGGGGACCGACGCCGCGATCGCGAGCGCCGGGATCACGGCGCTGCGGGGAGACCTCGGCGCGATCGTCG
>DATLOS010000648.1:0-4765 GCA_035536155.1 Elusimicrobiota bacterium | reverse complement strand
CGCCCAACGGGTTCAAGCTGGAGAGGCGCAGGTAATACTGCGTGTTCACCGTGAGCCCGGGGAGCTGGAGGCGGCTCACGGCGGGATTCGTCGTGGCGCTCGAGAACACGGTGCCGCTGAAGTTGGAGGCGGTCGAGGCCTCGAGCCGGTAGCCGAAGCTCGAGGCGGACTGCGGCGAGACGGGGAGGGCGGTGAAGGTGACCGTCGCGCTGCTGGCGTGGAAGACGGCGCTCACCGAGGACGGAGCGTTCGCCAGGGTGGCCGTCGACGGCGAGATCGCGGGCTGGCTGGTGCCGCAGGCGTTCACCGCGGTCACCTGCAGGCCGTAGAGCGTGTCGGCGTCCAGGTTGGAGAAGGTGAAGGAGGGCGGGTTCGCCGGGATGACGGCGATCACGCTCGCCGTGTTCGTCGCGTAGGCCAGGGAGTAGGTCGTCGCCTTCTCGGACGCGGCCCAGGTCCACTGTATCGAGGAGGTCCCCAGCGTGGAGACCGTGAAGGACGTCGGCTGCGCCGGCAGGAGGCAGGCCTTCGCCTTGCCCGCGCCGAAGGCGTTGTTGGGCAGGGGGGTGCCTTGCGCGGTGACGTCGCTGTCGGAGCGGGAGTGGGTGAGGATGTGGGATTTGACTTGGGCGGCGGTGAAGTCGGGGCGCCTCTGCACGACGAGCGCGGCCAGTCCGGCGACGACCGGGGAAGCCATGCTCGTGCCCGCGAGGAACTGATGCTTGCCGTCCGGCGCCGTCTCGCCGGTCTGCGGGGTGGCGTTCGTGGAGAGCGAGGAAGCGACCATCTCGCCGGGCGCCGCGATGTCGGGCTTGGTCCGGCCCAGGTCGCTTCCGGTGGCGCGGGTCGGGCCGCGTCCGCTGAAGGGCGAGATCGCGCCGAGGCTCCCCAGGCTCCCGAGGCAGTCGTTGTCCTGAAAGAAGCCCTGGGTGGAGAGCCAGAAGTTCTTGTCGCAGTAGCAGCCGACCGCGATGGCGTTGGAGCCCGTCGCCAGGTCGGAGACGCTGCTCGCGGAGCTGGGCGCGGAGAACTGGATGTCCGGCGCCGGGTCCGACCAGCCGTCGATCTTTCCGTTCGAGCCGGAGGTCTCGTTGAAGGCCACGGAGAGGTTCGTGAGGTTGATGGTGCCGTTGTTGGGCGCGTCGATCTCGATCTCGATCTCGGGGTCGCCGTTGGAGTTCGAGCTCCGGTGGTTGTAGATGGTCACCAGGGAGTTTCCGATCACCCCGCTGACCTGCTGCCCGTTGGTCGCCTGCACGGAGCCGCTGAAGCCGCTCGCGCTCGCCGTGACGGTATAGCCGGTGCCGGCCGAAGCCCAGAAATCCAGCAAAGCCCCCGTAAGGCCCGCGGCCACGGACGTCCCGAAGGTCGTGCTGCCGATGGGGCCGACGAGCTGGGCGGAGGCGTGGACGCCGCTTCCCTGGGAGTTCCCGGCGGCGAGAGCGACGGGGGTGCTGGCGGCGATCGCGTCGATGGACGCGGTGAAGGAGCTGGTGCCGTCGTGCGGGCCGAGGTCCGTCCCCAGGCTCAGGTTGATGACGGCGCGCTTGCCCGCGGCGGCCGCCTTCTGGATGATGTAGTTGACGCCGTCGACGATGTGCGAGGTGCCGAGGTCGGTCTTGACGAAGACGATGTCGGCCTGGGGGGCCAGGCCCGTGAACGTCCCGACGGGGGTCGAGGCGTTGCCGTTGCCCGCGGCGATGCCGGCGACGTGGGTGCCGTGGCCTTCCGTGTCGGTCTCGCGCACGACGTGCGGCGGGGAGGAGCCGACCTCCGCGTTGAGCTGGGCCTGCGTCCACTGGGTGCCGTAGGCGAAGGAGCCGCCGGGAGAGGGCCCCCCGGAGTCCGTCTGGTCCCAGAGGGAGAGGATGCGGCTGGTGTTGGGGGAGCCGGTGTTCACGAAGTCGAGGTGGCGGAAGTCGATGCCGGTGTCCACGACGCCGACCACCACGCCCGCGCCCTGGTTGCTGAGGAAGCCGGTGGAGTCGCCGTCGAGGACGCCCAGAAAGAGCCCGGACGACGTGGTGGAGGAGCGGACCACGTCCAGGTAGAGCCGCGCTTTCTGCTCCGCCGAGGCGTGCTCGAGGTCGGGGTCGGCGTCGAGGGCCTCGAGGGCGGAGAGAGGGAACTCGGCGGTCCAGTAGCGCCCATTGAGCGAGCGGAAGACCGCTTGGGGGAAGCGGCGGCGGATGCCGTCGGGATCGGCGCCGGGCCGCAGCCGGATGTGCACGTCGACCGTGGCCTGTCCGCCGACGTAGGTGAGCCCCGCCGCTCGCCTTCCCGCGGGATAGGCGGAGGGTCCTCTCTTGAGGCGTATCAGGCGGGGGTCGAGCTTGCCGGGCTCAGCGCGAGCGTTTGAGCCCAAGAGGAGCAGCGCGGCGACGGCTAAAGCGCGCCGGCCGCGGCGGATGTAACGCATATAATTAAGGAGGGTAGCGGCAGTTTGTTACAAGCGCAAGGCATCGCGGCCATAGGGCCCAGCTTTCATTGGGCCGATCGGAAGCCGAGGAGCGGGCCTTTCGCTCCCTTCCGACGACGGCGGACATGCTAGAATCTACATGCATGGCACTTTCCCGCCGCCTTCTTTCCTGCGCTTGCGCGCTGGCCATCCTCGCCGCGGACGGCGGGGCCGTCGCCTCCTCCTATGGCCCCCGGGTCCGGGCGATCCTGAAGGAGTACGGCGTCCGCTACGAGCCTTGGGAGGACGCGGCTTCCGAGAAGATCAAGACCCCCTACGGCGTCTCCTGCGTGGAGACCTGGGCGAAGCACTACAACACCTTCCCGGAGTGGGGGATGAACGACTGCGCCGAGACCGACAATCCCTACGCGCTCAAGGCCATCCAGGAGCTGGCCAAGAACTACGGCACTCTCTACAACTGGGAGACGCGCTGGGCCTCCGAGGTGCACACGCCGGAGGAGCTATCGGCGTTCCTCGCGGCGATCGCCGGCAGCCACACCGAGAAGGACTTGGCCGACGCCGCGCTGCTGAGTGGCTGGAAGCACGCGCACGAGGAGGACCATCTCCTGGAGGAGAAGATGCGCCGGGTGACGACCTACGAGTCGAACGTCCGCTCGGCCCTCTCTCATCTGCCGTTCTCCTGCCGCGCCCGCCTCAGCGGGGTGACGGTGAAGATCGTGGAGCCGCAGGGAACCTCGAAGCCGGTCTCCCTCGCCCATTTCGACGGGACGGTCCCGCCGGCCACGGACGCCAAGGCCTGCGTCGCCCCGCTCACCGGCACGCTGACCCTCTACCGCGTAGATAAGGCGGGCCCCGGTTTCCGGGACTCGGACATGCGGGACGCGATCGCCAAGGCCGTGGGCTGCCGCGTGCCCAAGAGCGCGGCGCGCAGGCCCAGGCCGCGGATCCCCGGGCTGCGCGACGCCGTGACCTCGCGCCCGCGCATCCTCACCCACCAGTCCTGCGTCGTCCGCCTGCCGCCTCCGGTCGTCGTCAACAGCTCGAGGACGGTCATCGAGGAGGAGACGCGCACCGTCCGGACGCACCGGAAGACCGTCACCGAGGAGATGTCCCAGCACTCCAACGCGCCGTCGCCGCCCGAGGTGGTCGACGCCGGAGCCGCCCATCACGACGGGCCCTCCGCCTCCGCCGAGGTGAGCGTCTCGGCCTCCGCGCCGAACGGCGGCTCGGCCACCGTCTCCGCCCGCGTCGAGCCCTAGCTCGCGCCCTATAGCGACGGTTACTCTATCGCTCGGATGAGTTGGCCCGTGCGGCGGCCGCGCTCGAGCATGCGGGTGAAGAAGAGAGTCCCCGCGACCATGTAGAGGGCGTTGAGGCCCAGGGCCGCGAGGAAAGAGCCCCACGGAAACGAGCCCGTCAGCGTCGAGCGCATGGCCTCCATCACGTGGGTGCTGGGCAGGAGCAGGCACAGCGGCCGCAGCCAGGCGGGATAGGCGGAAAGCGGGTAGAAGAGAGCCGAGAAGGGCTGGATCAGGAACGGGATCCCCCAGATCAGCGCCTCGCCCGCGTGGCCCCAGCGCAGGAGGAGCCCCGCGGTGAATATCCCGCAGGCGAATCCCATGAGGAGCAGGTTCAGCGCCAACGGGCCCAGCGCAAGCCCCAGGGAGCTCATGATGGAGAAGTGGTACAGCAGCGCGGAGAGCGCGGAGAGCGCGCCCGCCACGATCAGCGCCTTGGCCAGGCCGTAGAGGTAGGCCGCGGCGATCCACTCGCCGGTGCGCAGCGGCGAGATCAGCAGGTTGAGGATGTTGCGGGTCCAGAGCTCCTCCATGAGCCCCAAGGACACGGCCTGCTGGCTCCGGTACAGCACGTCCCAGAAGATCAGCCCGATCAGCAGGCTCGCCGCCAGGCGCGCGGCGAAGTCCGCCGGCCGCGCCGCGAACAAGGTTCCCATGTAGCGGGCGAAGAAGCCCCAGACCAGGAGCTCCATCACCGGCCAGAAGAACACTTCGAGGAGGCGGGGGATGCTCCTGCGGTGCAGGTAGCTGTAGCGCAGGAACATGGTGGCGATCCGGGAGAGCATCAGACCGCCTTCTCCCGGGCGAGGTGGAGGAAGACCTCCTCCAGGCTCGCCTTGCCGAACTTGCGCGGCAGCTCCGCGGTCGCGCCGTCGGCGACGGCTCGGCCGTCGCGCATGAAGATGGCCCGCCCGCACAGCGCCTGCACCTCGGCCATGTTGTGGGACGTGTAGAGGATGGTGAGGTTGCGCTCGCGGTGGAGCCGCGTGAGCTCCGCGCGCACCCGCTCGGCCTTGTCGGGGTCGAGGTTCGCCGTGGGCTCATCTAG